>NZ_VIKZ01000089.1:0-8375 GCF_009711985.1 Dolichospermum sp. UHCC 0260
TAAAACTTATAACGAAATTGGGTGAAAACTCCGATAGTTTAGGATGAATTTAGCCATAGAGAACCCATCAAAAGCCAAAAAGTTTTGATGGGTGAGTGGAGAACCCCGTTAAAAAGCGAGATTAAAGCGTCAAGTCAGTTCAATTTGAGAATCATCACCAATTAAAAAGCGTAATGCTTTAGGACGACGGGGGGCAATACTTAACTGGGCGCGTTGTCCAATTAAACTATCAATAATTCGTTGCTGAATTCCAGTAATTTTAGCACCTTCTAAAACCACGCTGTGTTCTAAATCTGTTTCTATGAGTGTTGAATTATCGGCAATACTACTATATGGACCGATAAAACAGTTTTCTAAATAGCAATTATTACCAATTACCACGGGTCCGCGAATTGTACAGTTGATGATTTTAGATTCAGTCCCAATTTGCACTCTGCCAGTAATCTGGGTTTTCGGATCAATATCGCCTAAAATTGATTTTTGCAAATAGGTATCAAGAATGAGACGGTTAGCTTCTAATAAATCATCTTTTTTGCCCGTATCTAACCACCAACCATCAAGATTATAAGCTAAAACTTCTTTTTTTTGATCTATTAAACATTGAATAGCATCAGTAATTTCTAATTCTCCTCTAGCTGAAGGTTTAATCAGAGAAATCGCATCATGGATAACTGGTGAAAAAAAATAAACCCCTACCAATGCTAAATTTGATGGGGGAACTTTTGGCTTTTCAATTAACTGTAATACTTTGCCTTTTTCGTCTACCTTTGCCACACCAAAAGCACTAGGATTTGTGACTTCACGTAACAGAATCAAAGCATCTGGTTGTTGTTGAGTAAATTTATCTAAAAATGAACTTAAATCTCCTTGTTGAATCAGGTTATCTCCCAAATACATGGCAAATGGGGAATCTTTTAAAAAAGGACGGGCAACTTGGACAGCTTGAGCTAATCCTGCTGGCTTTTCTTGTAAAATATAGGTGATATTAACACCGAATTTTTCGCCATTTCCAGTTTTATTCTTAACTTCTGCCCCTGTTTCTGGGCTGATAATAATACCAATTTCAGTAATCCCCGCAGCAGCCATTTCTTCAATGCCATACCATAAAATTGGTTTGTTGGCAACTGGAACAAGTTGTTTTGCTCCTGTATAAGTTAAGGGGCGTAATCTTGTCCCTTTTCCACCGGATAAAATCAGTGCTTTCATAGGGATTTTCCTTGTAATTCTTTTAACATTAATCTTAGTTCTTTTCGCCAATGAGGAGGATAAGTTCCTAAGATTTGAGATATTTTCTCACAAGCTAAGACAGAATAAGCAGGACGTTTTGCGGGTGTGGGATATTCGGGGGTAGTAATGGGAATAATATTGGCAATTTTCAGGGGGAAACCAAGTTTTTCTGCTTCTTCAAAAATTGCTATGGCAAAGTCATACCAACTGGCTACACCACTATTTGTATAGTGATAAATTCCCGCATTTTCTGAGGTTAATTGGGGGATAATTTGGGTAATTGTTGAAGCTATATCTTGCGCCCAAGTAGGACTACCAATTTGATCGGCAACTACTCTAACTTCTGATCTTTCTTGACCAACTCGTAACATGGTTTTTACGAAGTTGCTTTTTCCATAAGTCCCATAAACCCAAGCTGTCCGCAAAATTATATGGTGGGGACAATTTTGTTGAATTGCTATCTCTCCCGCTAATTTTGTTTGTCCATATACACTCAATGGATTGGTACTATCTGTTTCTCGATAGGGATAATGACTATTACCATTAAATACGTAATCGGTGGAAAGATGAATTAAGAAACTTCCTAATTTTTGACTTTCTTCAGCGATAATTTGCGGGGCGACAGTATTGATCAGGTGAGCATTTTCTGGTTCACTTTCGGCTTTATCTACTGCGGTATAAGCAGCAGCATTGATAATTATTTCGGGTTGGGTTTCTCTGATAATTTGGCGTAATTTGTCAGGGTGAGTTAAGTCTATTTCTGGACGGGCAAGGGCAATAACTTTGTAGTTGGATGCTAGGGTATGTTGTAGTTCTGTTCCAACTTGTCCGTTACTACCTATTAATAATATTGATTTATTCATAAACTTCGGCGTTTTTGAAAGTTGGAGCGTTGCTATCTTTAGCTGATAAAATTGGGGGTGTTTCTAGAGGCCAATCTATAGCTAAATCTGGATCATTCCAAAGGATAGCGCGATCGCCTCCTGGTGTATAATAATCTGTAGCTTTATAGATAACTTCGGCAATTTCTGAAAGCACGAGAAAGCCGTGGGCAAAACCTGCTGGTATCCACAATTGGCGTTTGTTTTCGGCACTGAGTTCGTAACCTACCCATTGTCCAAAGGTAGAGGAATTTTTTTTAATGTCTACTGCAACATCAAAAATTGTCCCAACAATGGCGCGGACTAATTTACCTTGAGGTTGGATGCTTTGATAATGTAATCCTCGTAGCACATTGTATTCAGATTTTGAGTGATTATCTTGGACGAAGTTGGCTGTGATTCCCAGTTTTTCTGTGAATGTTTTTTGATTGTAGGATTCTAAGAAAAAGCCCCGTGAGTCTTGGAAAACTTGGGGTTCGAGGAGGAGGATATCAGGAATAGAGGTGGGGATAATATTCATTGAATGGTTGAATATTTCAAAGAACACTTAAAACAATATCACTATTTCAGTCAATACCTTCAGTGTTAGTAGATTAGCATATATGCTCAAATTCAATTTGACTATTACAGCACTTTCCGGTGTTATGAGGTACTTATGTAGCGGGCAAGATGCCCGCACTACAGGAGTTTCATAGTTCAAGTTTGTACCTCATTAGAGCGAAATCTGCTGTATATAATTTGTTTATGAATAAAGGAAAGCCTCTAGCCTTCATCCCTTGTCTAAAGCACAGATGTAGCTTCCTAAGTCAGCTACATCTTCAAGGGTTTTCGGCATTTCCCTTATAAATGTAGTTGCTTTAATGCGAGGATTAAAACTAGCTCCAGTTCGATTAGTCACAATCCACAAAACAGATCGCCCACAATCTCGCATGACTCGCAGCAGAGATTCTGAATTGTCACCCAATGACGGCACAGCAATAGGTGTAACCACAATCCCTTGACTACCAAGGACAATAGTAGCGATAGCTCTTGATCTTCGGATATGATAATCCGATGTAATTAAATAAAGATGCTGTAACTTACTGTCAGCAAATTTGTTTACCAAAGTTGTAAAATTAGTTACTGTATCTGTCGCTCTGCCATCAAACCGTAATTGCCGATTAGGAACACCAAACTTTTCAAAAATCAGGCGATTATAATTTAAGTCTGATTCAAAATCAGAAACCCAAATATCTAAATTTCTGTGAGATTGCCAGAACTGGGCAGCAAATTCCATCCGACTACCATTACCACCCAATACAAGGATTGCTTGGGGTACAGGAACTTGGTGAAAGGCTATCGCTATCTTCACAGGAATTATGCCCACTAACACCAATATGATCCCGAAAACAAACCAAGCTAATTTAACCTTCCATTTCATAGGCTATCAAGTTCTACATAATTCTTCTTCCTCTTTCTTCCTCCTGACTCCTAGTATTCAAGCTAATTATTCATTCCGTCCTGCGGTACTAGTACACAACGGCGTAAATCAACCAACCATTAAAAATTTGCAAAAGCTTGTGTAATCTGCTTTTTTAATTTTTAATTGTTAATTTTTAATTCCGCCCTGCGGTACTAGCTTCCAAAACTGTTCCCCGCAAACACACCCGATCTAAATTTGCCCCATTTAACTTCACTGCATCTAATTCAGCACAGAGTAAATTAGCTCCGGTCAAATCAGCCCCTGCTAAATTTGCTGTTCTTAAATCTGCTTCTTCAAGATTCGCTTCAATTAGTACAGCACCTTGTAAGTCTGCACCGCTTAAATCTGCACCTTTGAGATTAGCTGCAGTTAAATTTGCACCTCGTAAATCTGCACATCGCAAGTCAACACTCTGCAAATTTACACCATGCAAATTAGCACCACTTAAAAAAGCACCCGCTAAGGACGCATCATTGAGGATTGCTCCCATCAAGTTACTACCCCGTAAGTTGCTACCACGTAAATCCGCACTTGTCAAGTTAGCCTGCATCAAGTTTGCACCCATGAGGTTAGCCCGCAAGTCGGTTTCTTGCAGATTAGCCCCCATTAAATTTGCACCTTCAAAATGACCACCCTCTAATTTAGAACCAGTGAAGTCAGTCCCCACCAGTTTAGCCCCTGTTAAATTTATCTTCCTTAAATCTAGGTGAGATAGATCCTCATCTTCTAAATTTGCACCGGGGAGTTGTTTGTTTTGTCCTAATCTAATGGTTTCTATATTCATTTGCTGTACACTGAAATCTGCTCACTACTTTTGCTGTCGGTATCCCAACGGGAGTCAAGTAACCATAAACCGCTGCTGACCTTGGGTGTCATTATCGGTAAATCAAGCCCCTGTTGTAAACCCATCACTAATAAACCTAATGTATCTACAAGTTTAGGATCAAAGCGGGTAGATTGTTGTTTTCGGCACTTATCTAAGGCTTGAGAAAATATCTCTGCTCCCCCTTTGCTAGAGTATTTATACTGGTTAACTTGTAGCTGAAATTCTGCAACCAATGATAAAATTCTTGATTCTAAAGGAATATCATCACCAGCTAAACCGGCGGGTTCGCCTGTACCATTCCACCATTCGCTTTGGTGGGTGATAATTTGAGCTATAGCCCGTAGTCTTGGCATGATTCGTAGTGCTTGCGCTGCTGGTACGAGAGGACAAGCCAGAGGACAACTAGGAGATTGTTCTTGATAAGCTGTTGTTATATGACTGGGACTAATCAGGATTTCGGCTTTTTGCAGTGGGTCTAAGCGATGCAACAAAGCAGCTAGGCGTAATCTTTTAATTTGCCATGCGGGTAAATCTAATAATTGCCCCATTGTTTCAACAACAGATGCTACTTCTGATGCGGCTACAGGATTGCGGCTATCTGCTAGATCAATCAACTGTGCCATCCGCAAAAATGCCTGAATTTCGTTAGATACCAAGTTACGATCTAGAAATTTTTGGTGAGATGCTGTGAGAATAGGTAAGTTACCTTGTCCGGTTTTGAGGTAATCAACAACACGAGAGACAACGGTAGCTACTTCTTCTCCTGGACAGATAGCTGGGTGAATTGCTTGTTTATATTGACTTAGTTTGAGTGCTAGTTCAGGATGATAGTCTTTGATATGAGCGATCGCTAACTCTGCGGTTTCTTCCACTAATTCCGGTTCAAATGTCCATAAACCGTAGAATTTACGCTCTAAATCGCAAGTTGGCAAACCATCCTTCCCATAGTCAGCTTCAGATAACTCTTGACAAATTACCATAGCTGTGTAGTCAGGAGCTAAAATCATCAAATGCCACTCCTGCGCCACAGGATCATCGGCAGCTAATCCGACTAAATCAATGTTAGGTAATTGACCAGTAGGATGTTCGGCAAAACCAGCATCAGCCGTTGCCATAATCACAATTTCCCGGCTGTGTTTTGCGATATCTGCGTATCTTTGAGCCTCTTCCAGATACCATTTACCCTGCTGGAAAGCCGTAATCACCAAAGGATCATTATCTTTCGTTAAAATATGATCTTCCAAGGCATGGCAGAGAGACACTAAGGTATTTTTATAGTACACGCCAAAATGAATAGGTCTAGCACTATGGCGGTGAGATGCTTCTAACTGTTGAAGAATTGAACCTTGTAACATGGAATTAATTGGGGATTTCGGATAATAGGGCGGTTAGAAACCGCGTCTACACAGGCGAGACCCACACTTCGTGGGTTCAATATCTTAAGTTTTAATTAGTCCGCACAGGCGGACTTCGTTTGTGTAGCCGCGTATCCCTAACGGAAGCGAGAGGCATCTTTCTGATCACCTGGGCTTATGTTTTCTATAATACGCCAGCCAATTGTTTCTCTGGTTTTTCTATGGGTGCAGAAAGTGCATCTTCCAAATCAGCGCAACCCAATTTGATTTCCAAAATATTCATCACTTCCCGTCCGAAGTCATTGGGATTTTGTCGCCAAGCTTGTAAGCAAACTTCACCAAAGAAAGAACCTAATGGTTCAGGATTCCAAAGGAGTTTTTTTGCTGTCCAAGGCATTAAACTCATCGGATCATAACCAGGTTTGAGAATCCCCTCTTTAAAGGCATATTCTTCTAAATGGGTATGGGGTTGGAGCCCAATAAAGAAAATAGCAGGTTCAACTTTATCAGCCCCAAAAATCCGTTCGAGTTCGCGGTGATAAGCAATAGTTTGACGAATAGTTTCGGGACGTTCATCAATCACATTAAAGGAGTAGTTAACAGAAACTACATCATTGAAACCGGCGGATTTTAAATCACGACAATTTTGTAAAACAGTCCGCAAGTTATAACCCATTCGCATTTTGCGAACCAGTTCTTGAGAACCGCTTGTAATGCCGATTTCAAAATAATTCATGCCTGTTTTTACCATCAACTCACACAATTCGGGTGTTAAGTTGTCGGCTCTAATGTATGCTGCCCAATGAATATCTGACATTCCCGAATCAACGATTTTCTGGAGAAGTTCTACAGCATCATCAATGAATTTACGGGCGGGAATAAATTGAGCATCTGTAAACCAAAAGTTACGAATTCCTCGATTGTATAATTCTCGAATTTCCGCAACAACTTCGTCACTAGGGTTAATGCGGACTTGTTTACCCTCGACTACTGTATAAACACAATAACAGCAATTATGAGGACAACCACGTTTGGTTTGGACACCAATATAAAAATCCTGTTCTTGCAGGTAATAATTAAATTCTGGCCAAATGGTTTCGATGTAATCGTAATTACAAACTGTTTTTTCTAGGGGTGTAGGTTGTTCGTGAATTAGGCGTTGACGGGGTTGATTTTCTCCCACTACATAACAGCGTTCATCCTGAAAATCTTCACCCTTGAGTAGTTTTGTGAGTAGGGTTTCTCCTTCACCGACGGAAATAATTGTTCCGGGCGGTAAGCTTTTACCCAACTGTTCATAAAAGACGCTAACTGCACCGCCACCTAAGACTACACGGGCTTGAGATTGATATTTTTGGGCGCGTTTTAAACCCCGTTTAACTAATCCTAAATTGCGCCATAATTCTACATAATAAGCAATAAAAATTCGTAATCCGCCAAAAGCACCACGCAATTTAATCAAGGGATTTTTTGCGTAATAAAATTCAAAGGCGTTTTGGAGAGGATTACCGCCCCGTCCACCTACTGGCGCATAAATTTGAATATCCCGCCAAGAAAAGACGAGCAATGTGGGTTGAAACTCGTCAATACATCTGTCTAAGGCAGAAGTATAATCTAGTGGGGGGATTGTGCCTAAGTCAAAAATCCGCTGTTCTGCATGGGGAAATAGCTTGTGAACATGATCTGCAAGATAGACAACACCAATGGGAAAGATGGGGTTACAGGGAAGGCGAACGTAGAGGATTTTATTTGCGTTCATACGTATTTAAACTGTAATGCTTGCCGTAGTTGAGAAAAAGACTAAAGGAATTGTGAATTTGCTTCTGACTTGACTAGCATTATCTTTGACATTTCAGTTGTTTTGTGGTCTGCAAAAATTTTTGCCGTTAGCAATCAATCAGAGTGAAAGCGAAAACTGCACTGCATAAAATTTGCTTTTTATATTACGTGGATGGTGTTTATACCACGGGGATTAAAATCCCTCCTGTCGCGGCTGGTGAGCCATGTCGAACCATCCCTTTCAGGGAGCCAAGCCCCCGAGTTTCCCACTTACCGCGAGATATTATGAACAAAATTTTCATATACATTTACCATAACATCGAGTTTATAAATTTAGCGATGATTTTTAGTTGTAATTCTAGAGATAGAGTCAGAGATAATTCAACTTACCAGCGAGAATAAAGTTTGGGGATAAGAGGCTGAAATTCTTATCTACAAACTATTTACAGAGATTCTATCGAAAATAAACAGCCAGATTTTCGTTTATTAGCTATTTTTTGACACTCCCCGGTCTAAAGACGCGGGGATTCTTTAATCAAAGACATGACTTGCTCAGACAGGATTTCTCCAGCCTGAGTAGAGGACTCATCTCCTAAAGCGTTGCTCATGCTTGCACTGAGCTTAGTCGAAGTGTCTAGCATGAAAGTTCCCGTATGCCCTACGGTACTCAATCCTCGACTAAGGATGTTTCTAGCTGCATTCTCATCTCTATCCATCACACAGCCACACTGACAAACGTGTGTTCTCGTAGATAGAGTTTTCTTAACAACTTCACCACAGCTAGAGCATTCAAGGCTTGTATATTGTGGATTTACCGCCACCGTGACTCTCTTAAATACTTTCCC
>NZ_VIKZ01000008.1:0-56200 GCF_009711985.1 Dolichospermum sp. UHCC 0260
AACGTTAAAACGTTAATTAGTCCCATTAAACCCTGGAGTTGACGTTTCTGTAGGAGTTGGCGTTTCTGTGGGAGTTGGCGTTTCTGTGGGAGTAGGGGAAGTCGTAGGAGTTGGCGTTTCTGTGGGGGTTGGCGTTTCTGTAGGAGTTGGCGTTTCTGTGGGGGTTGGCGTTTCTGTGGGAGTTGGCGTTTCCGTTGGCATTGGTGCTTCTAAAGCTACATTCAAACTATAATTAACCTCCGAAACACCCCCAGACAAACCTAATCGAATAATATATCTCCCATCATTAGCTAATATTCCTTCATAAGAAGTAGATTGTTGATCTTGAGTATTAATGATTTCACCATTAGCAGTTAAAATCGTCAGTACAATCCCACTGTTTTCATTTACAGATACAGTTAATTTTTCCCCAACCTTACCTTGTAAACTATATTCAACCAATTCATTTTCCCTCAGTGTTCCGTCAATTGTCGCCTTGTTAGATTTGTCTAATCTCAGCCGTTGACGATTAATCACAGGTTCACTATTAGTTACTGTGGGTGTTGGAGTTGGTGTTGGTGTTAATAATGTCCCACTAGGAATAACTGGAGAAGGAAATGATTGTGGGGTTGTGATTGTTTCTGTTGCTGGACGAGACTGATTTTTCAGTGAATTCACCAAAGTCCAAGAACCAAACCCTGCTAAAATAATCACAACACCGCCAATTCCTGCCAACGCCCAAGCATTATCCAAAATAGAGCTACTTTGTCCAGAATTAACTGAAGGTTGCGGCTTTTCAGATGTTTTTGATATCGGTTCAGGACGATGCCCGATAGCGATAGTTTGTAGATGAGATAAATTAGCAGCAGGTTGGCTACTATAACCTAAGTTAAGCAGTGCCTGAGTAACATCAGCGGCACTTTGATACCGTTCCCCCGGCAGATAACTCAACATTCGCTGCAAAATTTGAGCGAATTCCGGTTTTACTGTTGCCCACTGTTGCCAATTCCATATTAGTTCCTGCTCATCAAATAAATCTGCGGGTTCTTTCCCCGTCAACAAAACTATCGTCGTCACAGCCAACGCATACAAATCACTACTAGGATATGCCCTACCCGTTTGCATTTGCTCACTAGGCGCATAACCCAATTTACCTACAGTAGTTACTGGTGTGGGGCTTGAGGATTGTAATTTTGTGGCTAACTCCTTGACTACTCCAAAGTCAATTAATACAGGCAGGGAATCACTTTCCCGTAAAATCATATTCTCTGGGGAGATATCCCGATGAATAATTCCCTGACCGTGAATATAACTAAGAACAGGCAACAAAGTGCGTAATAAATACAATACCTCTGCTTCAGTAAAAGTTGTGCCAACATCTTGGCGTTCTCTGAGCAAATTCCGGTAAGTCTTACCAGCCACAAAATCTTGCACCAAAAATAACTTTTCGTTTTGGGCAAATTTTTCCCGAAATTTGGGAATTTGTGGATGCTCAATTTGATACAAGATAGCAGCCTCTCGTTCAAATAACTCTTGTGCCTTTTCTCCACCGGATGTTCCCGTACCTGGGGCAATTAACTCTTTAAGCACACAAAGTTCATTAAAGCGTCTTTGGTCTTCTGCTAGATAGGTTCTACCAAATCCCCCCTGTCCAATAATGTGAATTATGTGGTAACGATTTTGTAGGATAGTACCAACTGTAATCGGTGATTGCATGGTCTATTGATTGAATATAATAATAGCAACAGAGCTAGAACTTAACAAAACTATCGCCTGTTCACAACATGACTCAAAGTGTCTCAATTGTGGCTTCCGTAATTTTCCTCAGTCACCCCGCCCACAAGGAAGTGTATACTAGAGACAAGTCTGGCATTATTCTATTCTGACATTCGGACTTTAGTCAGGACTTGTCCAATATAGTAGCAGATATAATCCGGGATAAATAAATCAATTGGCATCCGCAGCAATGTCAAAGTTGATCTTTAATGGTAGGCATTCAGCCGTCAGTTTTCCGGGAAATATATGAATATGGAAGTTCGAGGTATAGATAATTTTGCTAGGTTCTTTTTGATTCATAACATAAATATTTAATCTTCAATTCACGAGGTCGTTAATTGGTAATAAGTATCATAGAATAATTGTTTGCACTTTCGCTGCTATTTAATCGTCGGTTTTCTAACACCCCCAGGGTTAACTTGAAGATCAATATTATTTGTTTAATCCATTTTGGCTAAATTTGCTCAATCTCTGATGATATTTCTATGAATGCACTTCGAGGATCTGCTGTGCTAAGTTCTGCAACTTTACCCGTCCAGTCAATAGCAACGGGACTACCTGACAATAATCGCTTACGGCTGTTTTCCGGTTCTGCCAATCTGGCACTGTCGCAAGAAGTCGCTCGTTATCTAGGTATGGACTTGGGTCCGATGATTCGCAAAAGATTTGCGGACGGAGAACTTTATGTTCAAATCCAAGAATCTATTCGGGGTTGTGATGTCTATTTAATCCAGCCCAGTTGTCAACCCGTCAATGATCATTTGATGGAATTACTAATTATGATTGATGCCTGTCGTCGGGCTTCTGCACGACAGATTACAGCAGTAATTCCTTACTATGGTTATGCTCGTGCTGACAGAAAAACAGCCGGTAGAGAGTCAATTACTGCGAAATTAGTTGCTAATTTGATTACCCAAGCAGGTGCTAACCGAGTTCTAGCAATGGATTTACACGCAGCTCAAATTCAGGGCTATTTCGATATCCCCTTTGATCATGTATATGGTTCACCAGTTATCCTGGATTATCTCATTAGTAAAGGATTACAGGATATTGTGGTGGTTTCCCCTGACGTGGGTGGGGTCGCACGGGCTAGGGCATTTGCGAAAAAGCTGAATGATGCACCTCTAGCAATTATTGACAAACGTCGTCAGGCTCATAATGTTGCCGAAGTCTTAAATGTGATTGGTGATGTGAGAGGCAAAATTGCCATATTGGTGGATGACATGATTGATACTGGCGGTACGATTGCGGCGGGGGCTAAGTTACTGCGTCAAGAAGGGGCGAGTCAGGTATATGCCTGTGCTACTCATGCTGTGTTTTCACCACCTGCTATTGAAAGGTTATCAAGTGGGGTCTTTGAGGAGGTTATAGTCACTAATACTATTCCCATCCCAGAGGCTAATCAGTTTCCGCAATTGGTGACGCTTTCTGTCGCTAATCTGCTGGGAGAAGCAATTTGGCGGATTCACGAAGATAGCTCACTTAGTAGTTTATTCCGTTAATCAACAAATAAATATCATCCCAAAGGAAGAAAAAAGGAGTCAGGAGTCAGGAGGAAGAAAGAAGAAAGAAGGAGTAAAAGCATGATAACTTTGTACTTCCTGTAACCTGCAATATGCTGTAAATAATGAAGGATGAAAGTTTTCGTTCTTCATTTTTTATATGCAGCTAATATTTCTAATTCGGCAACTACCCTTTCTAATTCTGCCACTAAGGGCGTAATTTGATGTTTTTGGAAAGCATCTGCTAGAGAACGATAATACCAAAGTGTCCCTTCTTTGCCACCTTGAAACCGTTCCCAAACTGCATCACCAATCATGCGATAATCTTTGAGAATTGAGCGGACATTATGGAGTTTGTCAGCAGCAGAAACTAGCAATACTTCTGGGGAAGCGGTGGCAATATGGGCAATATAGGCTTCTTTCCGGGGTTTCCAAGGGGGTTTGGGTGTGGTGTCTGCGTCTGTACAACCATCAACTATAGCAGTGACATGATCCCCAAACCGCCGGCGAATTTCTGCTCTGGTGGCTGCTCCACCTTGGTCTTCTATGGCATCATGTAGTAAGGCAGCGATCGCTTCATCTTCATTAGCACCATATTCTAAGGCTATGCTGGCTACTCCTAGTAAATGGGTAATATAGGGAATATCCCCAGCTTTGCGTTTTTGCGTGGCGTGGAGTTCGTGGGCGTAGGTAAGCGCTTGGGTAAATCTTTCTGATAGCATTTTTAGTTAAATAGGTATTTCGGCGTTATTGTTAATTAACTGAAATTACACACTTCCAATCTCAAAAGAATAGCAGATAATTCATAACCACCACGCCATTCATCCCACAATCGAGGAAGATGTCCTTCTAGTGCATTTTCACTAAAGTTTATTTCAGAATAATAACACCATTCTCTAGTAGTCCAACCAGCAAATAAAATTTGATGATTTCTTGTTGATCTCCATCCTACATATTCTCCAAATAGTACCCAATTTTCTTCGTTAAATACTCCAGCTTTTCCACCTAATTTTTCCCATATTTTTTTCTGGATGCTAAAACCAAAACGCCCTTTACTATATTTTACCCACAGTTGATCTATAGTTTGTAAGGCTTGACAAGGAAAATTTTTAATATCTTCTGCCATGAAATATCCTTGTTCTTGTAAACCCATTATTTCCAATATCTTATACTTTGTCCATTCATCAGCACTTTGCCATTTTTTGTTAATAAGCAATTCCTCTAGCTTACTATAATTATTTATTTTATTAAATAATTTATTAGTTAATAAATTGGGAATTTGCTCAAAATTAACAACATCAACACTAGGAATGTTTGTTACTTGTGGTTGCAAATATATCTCATTTAAATCTAATAACCCTAACCATTCACTTATTGACTGAGGACGATTTTCCGGCTTTATTTCCATTCCTTTAATTATCGCCTGATTTACTTTATCACTAATACTAGAATTTATCTTTTTTGCTTCTTCTAATTCTGTACCAATTGCTCTCATTGGTGATATAGTTGGTAATTCTCCAGTTAACACAGAATACAAAGTTGCAGCTAAAGCATAAACATCTGTAAATGCTCCCCGTTTTGCTCTAGCATCATATTGTTCAATTGGTGCAAAACCATCAGATAATATTTTGGTATGGGTTTTAGTTAAATTCGGTGTAAATTCTCGCGCAATCCCAAAATCAATTAACACGGCTTCTGATTTACCAGAACGCAACATGATATTTTGTGGTTTAATATCTCGATGTAATAAGCCATTATCATGAACTACAGTTAATGCTGACCCAATTTGCTGAACATAGCGTAATGCTTCAGTTTCAGATAAAATACCTTGATTTTCTACTACAGTTCCTAAATCTTCCCCATCAATATATTCCATCACCATACACCAAAGATCATTTTCATGAATGACTTCGTATATTTGGACAATATGAGGATGACTACATTTAGCTAATTTAATCGCTTCGTTGAGAAAGTCTTGTTGAAATTTAGCAAAATCAGCACGTTTTTGGATTGCATCATTTACAGTTTTGATAACAACAAAATTTCCCTGATTATCTCTAGCGCGATAAGTGATCCCAAAACCACCTTCACCTAATTCTTTTTCTATGGTATATTTACCATCTTGTAATTCCTGCCCTGATAACCAAGCCATAACCTGTAAATTTATAGATTTATAAGTTCATTTTGGCACAATTTTAGTTGTAAGTGCTAATTTCAGGTTATTATCTGCCTAAAATAGTAGAAGACACCTGACTACAAACTAAAAACCTATGCCACAAACAATTCTCAAGGAAATTCTCAATCAGCTTGATAGTTTAGAACAAGATGAACTACAGCAACTTAATCAAGCTATCCAAATATGTCTGACTGATAAAGCACAAGTTAATCAAATCACAAACTTTCATCAAGCACTGTTAAGTTCTGGTTTGGTGAAACAAATTAAACAACCTGCTGACAGTAAACAACATGAAAGAAAACTTATTCAGGCACAAGGAAAACCTGTTTCTCAAACTATTATTGAGGAACGCCGCTAAATGTCTGTTTATTTTTTAGATAGCAGTGCCTTAGTTAAACGCTACGTTGCGGAAATAGGTTCAGGTTGGGTTGTTAGCTTGTGCAGTCCTACGTTAAAAAATGATGTATTTATTGCTGCTATTACTGCCGTAGAGATTACTGCGGCAATTAGTAGGCGATCGCGGGCTGGAAGTATTAATATTCAAGATGCTACAATGGTATACCATCAGTTGAAAAATGATATCGAATCTGAATATCAAGTGATAGAAATTACAGACAGTATCATTAATTCAGGAATGAGATTAGCTGAAAAATATTGTTTACGCGGCTATGATGCAGTTCAATTAGCTGCTGCTGAGTCCATAAATACCCTTTGCATTGCCAATAGTTTACCTCAATTAACTTTTGTATCTGCTGATAAAGAATTGAATATAGCCGCTGTCAGTGCAGGTCTGCTTGTAGAAAATCCTCACGACTACTCCTCAACCTAAACCATGCTCTTGATATTTATTATCAAAATAACAATATTTGTGACAATTACGCTAGAATTATTAAAGGTTCGTTACAGATTTGGCAAATCATCCCCACTTCTGTTAAAACGACCGAAAATTAGCTTCTTAATCTAAAAACCTTAAAGTTTACCGAAACCCTCTATGACGCTCCCAATTCGTAACGTCGCCATTATCGCCCACGTTGACCACGGTAAAACCACCCTTGTTGACGCTCTCCTCAAACAGTCCGGCATTTTCCGCGAAGGCGAAGACGTTCCGGATTGTGTCATGGACTCCAATGATTTGGAGCGGGAACGAGGCATTACAATTCTTTCTAAAAATACAGCGGTTCGCTACAAAGAAACCCTGATTAATATTGTTGATACCCCTGGACACGCTGACTTCGGCGGAGAAGTAGAACGGGTACTCGGCATGGTAGACGGTTGTATTCTGATTGTTGATGCCAATGAAGGACCAATGCCCCAAACCCGCTTTGTCTTGAAAAAAGCTTTGGAAAAAGGTCTCCGTCCTATCGTCGTTATTAACAAGATTGACCGGGGACAAGCTGACCCCCACGTTGCTGTGGATAAGGTCTTGGATCTGTTCTTAGAATTAGGTGCAGATGAAGACCAGTGTGACTTTAAATATTTGTTTGCTTCCGGTATGGCTGGTTTCGCTAAAGAAAGCTTAGAAGCAGAATCAGTAGATATGCAGCCGCTATTTAATGCCATTCTCCGTCACGTCCCCGCACCTGTGGGAGATCCTAACAAGCCTCTACAATTGCAAGTTACCACCCTAGATTATTCAGAATATTTAGGCCGGATTGTCATTGGTAAAATCCACAATGGAACTATCCGCGCTGGACAACAAGCTGCTTTGGTAGTAGAAGATGGCAGCATTGTCAAGGGCAAAGTTACCAAGTTGATGGGGTTTGAAGGTTTAAAACGGATAGAGATGCAAGAAGCTACCGCAGGTTATATTGTGGCTGTAGCTGGTTTTGCTGATGCTTATATTGGTGAAACTATTACAGATCCTAATGAACCTCTGGCTCTGCCATTAATTAAGGTGGATGAACCAACTTTGCAAATGACCTTCTGGGTGAATGATTCGCCTTTTGCTGGTCAAGAAGGTAAATTGGTAACATCTCGGCAAATCCGCGATCGCTTATACCGCGAATTAGAAACCAACGTAGCTTTGCGCGTTGAAGACACCGACTCTCCTGATAAATTCCTGGTTTCTGGTCGTGGTGAATTACACCTAGGCATCTTAATCGAAACCATGCGCCGTGAGGGTTTTGAGTTCCAAGTATCCCAACCTCAAGTAATTTACCGTACAGTTAACGGTCAAAATTGCGAACCTTTTGAACTTCTAGCATTAGATGTTCCCGCGGACGCAGTTGGTAGCTGTATTGAACGCTTAGGACAACGGAAAGCGGAAATGCAAGATATGCAGCCTGGTGGTGGCGATCGCACCCAACTAGAGTTTATCGTAGCAGCCCGTGGTTTAATCGGTTTCCGAGGTGAATTCATGCGAATGACTCGCGGTGAAGGCATCATGAACCACAGTTTCCTTGATTATCGTCCCCTTTGTGGTGATATTGAAGCCCGGAACAAAGGCGTTCTCATCTCCTTTGAAGAAGGTGTTTCTACTTCCTACGCGATGAAAAACTGTGAAGATAGAGGCGCGTTCTTTATCAGTGAAGGAACTAAGGTTTACAAAGGGATGATTATTGGTGAACATAATCGTCCCCAAGATTTGGAATTGAACGTTTGTAAAACGAAGCAGTTAACCAACCACCGTTCATCTGGTGGTGAAGAACTTACTCAGTTACAAACACCCATAGACATGAATTTGGAAAGAGCTTTGGAATACATTGCTCAAGATGAATTGGTGGAAGTTACACCTGAATCTATTCGTCTTCGGAAGATGTCCAAGAAATTGGTGAAACGTTAATATCTGTAGGGGTGGGGTTTCCCACCCTGATTAAATTTATAAACTCATATAAATCAGGTAAATCACACAAATCATAGTTAAGAAATTGCACTTCTGACTAAAATTACGGTACTATCAACACCAGATGCGATTGCTTCGGGAATATTACCTTGAATTGCTTGTTGTAATAATCCCTCACGAGAAGCACCCAAAACTACAACGTCGAAATCTTCAGTTTTGACTAATTCAATGACTCCAGCGGTAACAGATTCAGCTTGCAAAGATGCAGCGACAACATTACTTTGTAAATTGCGGTGACGCATTAATTGACGAGTAGATTCCTCTAAAACCGTCATATCTGGTGCAACTTCCCCAGGTTTAACTACCTGCGTTAAGCGAATTTCTATGTCGTTTTCCAAAGTTACTAAAGCAGGTAATAATTTAATGGCGATAGGTGCATTTGGTCCTCCAGCCATTGGTATTAACCAGCGTTTAAATTGCTGGTAGGAATGGAAATTATTGCCTAATTTGACCAAGACAACATCACAGTTTGCTTGACGAATTATAGTATCTACTACGCTGCCAAAAATCCTGCCAGGGGTAGATGTATTTCCCTTCCAACCCATGAAAATTAAGTCTATATATCGTTCCTTAGTAGTTTCTAAAATAGCTTGGGCGATATCATGGGCGACACGAATTTGGGTATGAATGGGAATGTGCAGTTTTTTGGCTAAACCTTCGGCTTGTCGGAGTAAACGGCGACTTTTAGCGGTGTTAACTGGGGTTTCCGCTGGAGAAACATGACGGGATACTAAGATGATTTGTAAACATTCTATTTCATAATGGCGATCGCGGGCGATCGCAGCAGCCATTTCTAATAAAGCCGGGGCGGTTTCCGGGTTAGCAATGGTAACTAATAATCTCCCTCTCCCAATACTAGGCGATCGAGTTTGGTATACTAGATAGGAAGGTTCAGCTTGGGGACCTGTCACCCCGGTTTCACCATTCAAATGATTTGCTTCCGTACGGATAATATCTGCACGGGTAATAATCCCAATTAATTTTTGTCCATCTACCACAGGTAAGCGACTAATTTGATATCTATTTAATAAATAGAGAACATGACTTAATCTATCTGCTGGTGTGACTGTCACCGGTTTGGGTGTCATAATCTCTCTTAAAAGAGTCTCATGGGGTGAGAGATGATTACGGATTTTCTGTAAATCTGTCTGGGAAACTAATCCTACTAATTTATTATTTTCTACCACAGGAAAGCCGCGATGATGGGAACGGGAAAAGGCTTTAATAACTTCATCTCCTGTCATTTCTGCTTCTAGGGTTTCCACGGAGGGCTGCATTACATCCTTAGCAGTTAATTGAGTTAATATTCCCTCTGTGGGGCTATCTTTTTTAATAATGATACCATTTAATGTGAGCAGTTTTTCATACAGTGAACCCGGAACAACCTTCTCAGCCACCAGATAAGATGTCACACATACCACCATTAAAGGTAATACTAAATTGAAATCTGTCGTCATTTCAAAAACAATGACAATCGCCGTTATCGGAACTTTGGAAACCGCGCTAAAAAATCCCCCCATTCCGGCTAATGCGTAGGTAGTCGGTGAACCAAATCCAAATACTTGCAATTCACATACGCCAATAATATGTCCTAAACAAGAACCTAAAATTAAACTTGGTGCAAATAATCCTCCTGGTGCGCCCGAACCAAAGGCAATTAAGGTTAAAATAAATTGGGCAATAAAGACAATTCCCGCTAAAGGTATATTCGGTTCACTAGCAATCATAAACTCCCGCAAACCTGTATTATCCCGAAAGGTTTCTGGTAGTAAGGACATAATCAAACCAGAAGCCAAACCAGCTAAAGCCACTCGTAAAGGTAAACTAATATGTAAACGGCGATAAGCTTGAATACTGAAAATTAATCCCCGATTAAATAAAGCTGCTAATAAACCCGCTAAAATTCCTAAAATTAATAAAGCCGGAATTTCTAATAAAGAAAAACTGCTAGAATAGTCAATTAGTTTTAAGTCTAATTGCAGACTCCCACCACCCAACCACCGGGAAATTACACCACCAATAAAAGCAGCAATAATTGCCGTTCCTAAAGTTAAACCTGATAGATCTTGTAATAACTCTTCAATAATAAATAATACCCCGGCTAGAGGTGCATTAAAAGCCGCTGCTAAACCCGCCCCAGCCCCCGCTGCAATCATCTGTCGGCGATGATCTGGAGAGGTAGGAACTAAACGACTCATACCCGCTGCTAACCCCGCACCAACTTGAACTGTAGGTCCCTGTCTTCCCAAGGTTAACCCCGAACCCAAGGCGATTATCGAACTGATTAACTTGACAAAAGCTACTCTCCATGATAGTTTAATTGGCACATTCGCCAAAGCAGCTTTAACTTGGGGAATGCCACTACCAGCCGCTTCTGGAGCTAACCGCTGCACTAACCAACCGGAAAGAAACCCCAAACTTAGGCCAATAAATGGTAGAGATATCCAGGCTGGGAAAATGTGAGTTGTATGCACTCGCCATGTCCCCAACCAGCCTGAACCTTGTTTGAGTAATACCGCAGATAAAGCGGCTACTATCCCAATTATAGATGCTTCTGCGATCGCTAAACCCTTTCTAGGTTGCCAAAAGTTCCGAAAATACTGGGTTAGCAATGCCAAAGAAATCATCATTTTTAAGTTTAAATTTTTAATCTTTAAATTTTAATTTAAAACTAACTCTTTCTTGAGTTTTTTAGATGGGTATCTTATTTAGCATATTAAATATTTTTACTGAGGAGCTTGGATGAGAGAAGACGGTAAAATTATTGAAAATACTCTTGACAAGTTTCCAAGTTTCAGTTATGGTTTAAATATAGTGGAAATCTGTGCGCCCATATATATAGGGGTTTGCTTTTCCAAAAGTATTTTTGTCAGAATCAGGATACTCAGGATTTTAGGATTTACAGGATGTGGGTTTCAAGTATAATGATAAATTATGATTCATAAATAAAATCTGCTAAACAATTACCTAATTTTAAATTTTCTATACTTTTAAAATCACTATCATAAGTAAATAAAATTAAATTATGTTGAATTGCTGTAGCTGCAATCCAAATATCATTAGTAGGTATAGGTTTTCCTTTCTTTCGCAATTGAGAATAAATGAGAGCATAATATTCTGACGTTTTTTAATCTATGGTAAATATTTTGACTCTAGGAGATTCCATAAATTTTTATAATTCATAACGATTTAGTTCTAATTTATTTCCTAATGCAAAACCTCCTAGTAATTCTCCAAGGATGATAGAATTGATAGCGATAATATCTACATTTCCAATTATTGAAACTGCTTCATTTTGATTAAGTTTAAAAGCAGTATAAGCATTGGTATCTAGTAAGATTGATTTTATTGCCATAATTGTTGATCTATTTCATTAAATTGTTGAGTATTAAGTAAAAATTCAGTTTCATCTTCTTTTGTCCATGTTCCAGCAAGATAATCTAAATCATGGTAAGGATAAGAATTAGAAAGGTTTTTTTCTGCTGTTTCCAAGGTTTCTGGTGGTATATTTTGGGGTGAGAAAATCCCATTTTTTAGACTATTTATTTTATCTGTAAATTCTTTTATCCATTGATAAAGGTTATCTAGCTCTTGTTCTGGGATTCTGTCAATTTCTGCTTGAATAAGTTTTTTTACCGTCATAAGTAATACTCCTGCTGGCAATTTATTATATTATATCTAAATGATGTCCAGGATTTGAGGATTTACAGGATGTTGTTGGATGATTTTTTGTGGGGAGTTGGTGATTTTTTTGTCTGAATCAGGATATCCAGGATTTGAGGATGTACGGGATGTTATTGGATGATTTTTGGTGGGAGTTGGTGATTTTATTTGTCAGAATCAGGATTTCCAGGATTTGAGGATGTACGGGATGTTATTGGATGATTTTTGGTGGGAGTTGGTGATTTTATTTGTCAGAATCAGGATTTCCAGGATTTGAGGATTTACAGGATGTTGTTGGATGATTTTTGGTGGGAGTTGGTGATTTTTTTGTCTGAATCAGGATTTCCAGGATTTGAGGATTTACAGGATGTTTTTGGATGATTGTTTTTTGGAAGTTGGTTTTTTTCAGGATGTTTTTGAATGATTGTTTTTGAATAATTTAAACCATCTATAAATTACCATCATGTTAATCCTTTAATCCTGGTTATCCTGATTCAGACTTAATATTTTTCTGTAACCTTTAAATGTTACAACTTACAAGTCTCGACAGGAGAGAAGAGACCCGAAACAAGACCGCCGCATAGGGAGGTGTAACCCCCAAGGGTAGGTGGCCTTCTGGTGCTTTCTTGTCAAAAGTAATATCCACCCAGTTTCCTCCTAACCAGCTGCTTTTTCTCCATCCTACCCTTTCGCAGAACTTAACCCAGATGCCCATGTTGAATTCTCTCGTTCCACCAAAACCTTGATAAATTCGTTTCTGCACAGAAAAACCAAATTTACCATCACTGTATTTTACCCACAACTGGTCAATGGTGCGAAGGTCTTCACAGGGAAAATTATCAATATCTTTAACATCTAACCAACCTTCCTTTTCCCGCTTCGCAACTGCTAACATTACCCGTACTGTTTCCTCGTCTGCTTCCTTCCATTTCCCTTGTGCGAGGTAGTCACGCAGTTTCCTGTAGTCCATATTAGATGTTTGTAGAGACGTTCCATGGAACGTCTCTACATTAATGGGTTGTTGAATATCAAAATTAATGGGTTGTTGAACCACCAAACCCAAATTTTCCCGAAACTCCAACACCGTCAGAGTCCGGTTTTCCGGTTCTATTTCCATCCCTGCTAAAATAGCATCATTCACCCTCTGACTAATGCGAGAATTATAATGTCTTGGCGCTGGTAAAGGTTCATCATCATATTTCCGGTTTTGCGCGGGTACGGGACTAAATTCACCCTCTTGGTTGAGTCCGTCAGCCGTCAGCAGATAATATAAAGTAGCAGCTAAAGCGTAAACATCGGTATGGGGTCCAAAACTCCCTTTGCGACGATATTGTTCAATAGGTGCATAACCTTCTGTTAAAGCATTTGTCATGCTTTTGGTAGCAATACTGCGAGTTAAACCAAAATCAATTAAAACCGCTTCTTGTTTATTTTGTCGTAAAAGAATATTTGCAGGTTTAATGTCCCGGTGTAAACTGCCTTTAGCGTGAATATATTCTAAAGCCTGACCAATTTGATCTATATATAATAGTGCTTCGCTTTCGGCAAGTTGTCCCTTTTGTCGAACATATTGAAATAAAGTTACTCCATCAATATATTCCATCACCACGCCAAAAAGCTCACCTGCTTGAATGACTTCATGGACTTTGAGAATATGCTGATGATCAAAACCTTTAATTGTCAAGGCTTCGTTAATAAACTTAACCTGTTGTTCTGCAAAATCCTCTTGCAATTGCATTTGCTGATTGAGGGTTTTAATGGCGTATAATTTACCCGTGCTAGGTTCTAAGGCTTTGTAGGTAGTCCCAAAACCACCACTACCCAAGGGTTTACCTTGAATGATAAATCTACCGTTATTAATTTGCTGCCCTGGTTGCCAAATAATCATACCCTTGATAGTAGATACGGTGGAGATGAATCTAATTATATCATTGCGTTAGATCCCCGACTTCTTCAAGAAGTCGGGGATCTGGGATGTTATAATATTAACTATTTTTCCCAGTAATTGATAGTCCTTCTACTATCAGAGATGGTGTATAACAAGAACCATTCCAATCCGCATCTCCACCTAGTTGCACTACTTGTTTCAGGGCTGTGTAGACATTCCCTGCCACCATGGTATCTTTTACCCTGCCAATTATTTGACCATTTTTGACCCGATATCCCAAATCCACATTGATGGAAAAATCACCTGATAGTCCGCTACAACTACCTAACATTTGATCGATAATTAAGCCATCATCCATCTTGCTAATTAAGTCTAAGAGGGAAAGATCACCAGGTTGAATCAGGAAGTTAAATAGCCCTGGTGTGGGATAACTACCTAAACCGGGACGAAAACCATTACCAGTGCTACCACTGTTTAATTGTCGTCCAGTAGTGCGATCGCTATAAAAATTCCGTAAAATCCCATTTTCGATAAATACTAATGACTGGGTAGGTTGACCTTCATCATCAAAGGGACAGCTATAAGGTCCTGCTGCTGGATTTTGGTACAGAGTAAGGGTGGGGGCAATAACTGGTTTACCCAATCTATCAGCCCAGGGAGAAGCTTTTTCCAAGATGTGTTTAGCGTTCAAAGCTGATTGCACAGTTCCCCACAGCATATCTGCTGCTTTAGAAGTGAACAATACAGGACAGCGACCACTGGGACTAGGAATGTTATCTTTAGCCCAATTTAATCGCTGTAAAATTTGATTGGCTACTTTCTCTGGATTGAGTTGATCGCGTTGGGTTTGACCATCAGCAACACTGAGAAAATCATCACCTCTGACCCATTCTGCTGACATATAGCAGCTAAGAGTAGTGTCAGTGTGGTGAGAATTTAAACCCTTGCTGTTAATGAGTTTGGTGTTTTCTATATCGCATTCCCAGTCACTATGACAAAGAATATCTGGATAGACATCACGAATTAGGGCGATCGCCTCCTTGCCCCATTTAATCAACATTTCTACGGATACAGATGTGCCTAAATCGGGATAGGATGTCCCAGCATGAGTCCCTAATTCTACTATTTCTGGTGGATTTAATTGACTCAGTGCCAAAGATTTTTCCACCATAGCTTGGGGATCAACATCGCCATAAGCCACCGCCAAACCGGGACAACCATCCCGCCATAGCCGCAGGGCTGTCCCCTCAGCTTGACTGGTTTCTAGTTGTTTGAGACGGTTGGCTTCAAAAAAAACTGGTCGAGAAAGCGATCGTGATTGATACACTTCCGCAGCCTCAGCACCAGACTTGAGGGCAAGTTCTAGCAGTTGTTCCGCCAATGCATCTTGTAACAAATTTTCAGAACCCATGTCCCTTTATGAATTATGGATTTTGGATATAAATCGCTTAATCGTCGCAGTCTATTATCCCATTAGCGTGTCATCAACTTACCAAATTCCAAATAATGGACAACTGACCACTGACAACAGACCACTGACAAATTAGGGCAAATTGATTTCTTGTAATAGCCAAAATCCCGCAAAATCTTGAGATTGAGGATCAGACTGGACACCAATAAAATGCACCCCATTAGCTTGTTCCTTAGCTACAGTAAAGCCCTGTGCTTCTGCTAAAAGTTCGGGAGTGCGGATATTAGCCACAACCCAACTTTCCGTAGCCCCCGTTTCTAAAATCAGGCGATTTCCTTGCTTGGTGTCAAAGTGCAAATAAGCCATTTCTAAACCAGACATCCAACCTGCTATGGGTAAAGCCCTGGATGAGAAAATCAAAATTCCCGGAATCCGAGTTTCTGGGCGTAATTCCGCCAACTCTAGGGGAAAAGCTTCACCAAAACCAATTTCCCAATCCGGCATTTGAGCCAAATCACTAGCCTCTAATGTCACAAAAGCCCATTGTTTTCCTTCTAAAGCATCTGGTAAACGTTGAGGTAAGGGCTTATCCAAACGCACAGAAGGATTGGCTACTCCCTGATATCCCGGTTCTTGGGGGTAGACTTCCTTCATGCGCTGCTGTATCCACTGATTAAGAACCAAAGTCCGCCGACTTGGTACAGCGGGTACTCCCACATCTTCACAGGATTTTGTAATCATGTTATTCATTTGGCGGCGGAAAAAGCGGATTTTGGTGGGGGAAGCACCGGCTTCTTCTATCGCTTCCTGGATTGCTGTCCGTAGCCAACCCGAATTTACCTGGGTACTTGGGCAATATTTAGCATAGCGAAACAGAGAATCCGTTTGTGTACCAATATCTACAGGACTTTCACACACTAACATTTCCCATACTTTTTTCTGATTTTCGTCCAAAATCGGACGGGAGTAAAAATCGAGTTCCCAATACATTTTTCTCTGGCTGCCCATGTTTTAGTGGTAAAAATCTGATGACTTGATATTTTGTAATTTCCTAACTTTACCAACTTACAGGAGCATTGGTAATTGGTAATTGGTAATTGGTAATTGGTAATTGGTAATTGGGAAAATTATTCCCTGTTCCCTGTTCCCCAGTCATAACGACAATTTTTAACGCCAACCTACTTAATTTTGATCCTGATTTTTGAATTCATCAAACTTAGCCCGAACCACCTGTATATCTTGCCACATTAACCATTTAGGCTTTCCTTGTTCCCGTGAAGGGTTACGCAACAAGTAAGAGGGATGAAAAATAGGCATACATAAACGCCCTTCCCACTCTAACCATTGACCGCGAATTTTAGTAATCGGGCGTTTGTCACCAATGACACCTTTCACCGAAGTTGCACCTGTTAATAAGATAATTTTGGGGTCAACTAGGCGAATCTGCTCAAATAAATATGGTTTACAAGCAGCAGCTTCTTCATTAGTTGGTACACGGTTTTCCGGTGGTCTACACTTGCAAATATTGGCAATATATATATCTTTTTCTGTACTTAAATTTACTGAAGCTAAGATACTTTCTAGTAATTGTCCTGATCTACCTACAAATGGTAAACCTGTTTCATCCTCATTTTTTCCCGGTGCTTCCCCAATAATCATAATTTCCGCTTGGAGATTACCACGGCCGACCACAGCATGAGTCCGGTTTTCACTTAATGCACAACGCTGACAGCCATTGCAATGTTTTGTCAATTCCTCTACATTGTCATAAGTTCCCGGCGGAATGGGAATTTTATTACTGGTAGTAATTAGCTCTTTTTGGTTTAAGCTAGAGTTATCAAATAAACTAAGTTGAGTTTCATGCTGCATGGAATTTAGAATGGTAACTGGAAACTCCAGAATATTAACGCAAATATTACCCCATCCTATCAATTAATAGACAGAATTAGATTGGGGCTTTGTCTACCCTTTTTTCCAGACAGCACACTCTCATTAATCAAGTTTTAAAGCATTAACTGGCACATCATCCCAAGATCTAACTACCCTTAATTTTGCAATCCAGCCCTCTGCCTTTTGAGAGTTTGTGAGATTAGTCTTAAACGACTCATGACAATCCTTAGCCTGAGATTCATCACAAGAGGCAATACAGGCGTGAATCAGCCCAGAAGGATCAATTTGTTCATTTACCCAAATATTCATAGTTTATACTTTGAAAATATCGTGTTAAAACCGCCATCTTTAATTTTATAATGTTTGTTGAATTTATGTACAAGAATAGTTAACAGGGAAAGAAGCGTGATAGATATAGATATGGAAATACCTGATTGTCAAAATCAAATATTAGTCCTATATTTAACCGAGTATTTAATATCACCAGTTCCTCCCAATTCCTTCCTAATCCCATGAGTGCAGAAATTATTTGCGTTGGTACAGAAATGCTGCTAGGAGATATCCTCAACAGCAATGCTCAATATCTTGCCCAGCAGTTAGCACAGTTAGGCATTCCTCACTACTATCAAACCGTCGTCGGGGATAATCCAGACAGACTCAAAGAAGTGATAGAAATTGCCGCTTCCAGAGTACAAATTCTCATTTTTACCGGTGGTTTAGGCCCCACACCCGATGATCTCACCTGCGAAACTATCGCTGATTTTTTTGGCGTACCTTTAATAGAACGAGCCGATATTATCGAAGATATAACCGAAAAATTTGCCCAACGGGGACGAGTAATGTCTGCCAATAATCGCAAACAAGCCTTAATTCCCCAAGGTGCAGAAATTTTACCCAACCCCACAGGAACAGCACCAGGTATTATTTGGCAACCTCGTCCGGGATTAACTATTTTTACCTTCCCTGGTGTTCCCAGCGAAATGTATCGAATGTGGACAGAAACCGCCGTACCTTTTCTGAAAAGTCAAGGTTGGGGAAAGGAAATTATTTATAGTCGTAGTTTAAGATTTTGGGGAATTGGAGAATCTGCTTTAGCCGAAAAAGTAGCCCCTTATTTTGACTTAACTAACCCCACAGTAGCCCCCTATGCGGGCAAGGGAGAAGTCAGACTGCGAATTTCCGCCAAAGCCACAGACGCAACAACCGCAGAAGCTTTAATTACACCCATTGAAAAACAACTCATAGAAATTGCTGGCTTAGATTATTATGGCATTGATAATGACACCCTCGCTGCTGTTGTTGGTAATTTATTAAGGTCTGCGGGAGAAACCCTATCTGTCGCTGAATCTTGCACCGGTGGGGGACTGGGGCAAATGTTAACAGAAATTTCCGGTAGTTCTGATTACTTTTGGGGTGGAGTAATTTCCTACGCCAATTCCGTAAAAATTGGACTATTAGGGGTCAAACCAGAGGATTTAGAGGAATTTGGGGCAGTGAGTGCGACAGTAGCTGAACAAATGGCTATTGGTGTTAAAAATCGGCTCTCAACTACTTGGGGATTAAGTATTACAGGCATTGCTGGACCGACCGGGGGAACCCAAACCAAACCAGTGGGTTTAGTCTATATTGGTTTGGCTGGTCCTGGCAACGAAGTAATCAGTTTTGAACATCGCTTCGGAACAATTCGGGGACGGTCTTTAATTCGTTATGTGAGTGCAAATGCAGCTTTGGATAATCTGCGGCGACAGTTGCAAAAAAGGCTAGTACCGCAGGGCGGAAGTCAAAAGTCAAAAGTCAAAAGTCAAAACTAATATACAGTAGACTTTTTGGCGATTGAATATGGTTGCTTTATTTACGCCGTGATGTACTAGTACCGCAAGCCGGAATTAAAAATTAAAACACCAGATTACACAGTCCTTGTATCTGCTCAGTAAATGGGGGCGGACTACCTATTCGGGAACGATTTTACGCCATTTGAGGCTTGTCATTGAACGATTTACCCCGAATTATTGAGCGGTTACCAGTCCTTTTCCCTATTTTTAATGATGCCTTACTTGCGATTCAGATGTCTCTTTTATACTGATTTTCCATGACTCAATATTTATACTTTGTGACAGTTTCATCCAGATAATGCTTGACAATAGCTAATGAAGAGGGTAAGGTTATGACGGTTATAGAGTTAAACTTTTGACGCAGAGATTCATAAAACATCGGGGTAAGTGGTAAACTCAGCGGCTTTAGCCCTGAAAGTATCAATATCAGTAGTTTGTTTCATTTTCAAGTTTTTTAATGGACTTATAATAAAGAATGGCACCAAATTAAAGGCAGAAAAATTCCAATTCTTATCTTCTCATCAACGAGAATCAATATTTAACAAAAACTCATACAGAGTTAAATAGTGATAACGTATCTACTATTACAACTAAAACAATGTCAAATCATAAGAGTTCTCTAAAATCTTCTTTGCATTCAATGCAGGCTGTTATGCCTTCTGAAGTTAGTGATACTTTATATCATAAACTAACTACTTTGTCTGTAATCACCGAGTTTTTTCCTCCAGACTATGCTGCAACCGGACAGTTGATTGAAGAACTAGTGAAACAGCTTGAGAAACAAGGAATCATGATTAGAGTATTTACTGGACAACCAGGGTACGCTTTTACTACGGCTAAAGCCCCAGCCTTAGAGCAATTAGGCAACATTCGCGTCCAAAGATCCCGATCTACTCAGCTTTGGTCTAAGAGGATTCGCGGGAAGGCTGTGAATGGTGTTTTATTTACATTGCGGACTTTTCTCCATATTATCAAGAATGCTCGCAAAAATGATGTATTTCTATTAACTTCAGCACCTCCTTTTTTATCAATAGCCGGATATTTCGCTCATTTGTTATTAAGATTTCCCTATATATGCTTAATTTATGATCTATATCCAGATATTGCGATCGCTTTAGGAGTAGTTTCCAAAAAGCACTGGTTAGCTAAGTTTTGGTGGGCAGTCAACCGCCAGATTTGGCAAAAATCCCAAGGGATTATTGTGCTGAGTCCTGCTATGAAAGAGAGAGTCATAGCAATCTGTCCAGAAGTGGCTGATAAGGTGTCTGTGATTCACAGTTGGGGGGATTCTGAGTTAATTGTCCCCATTGCCAAAGAAAAAAACTGGTTTGCCAAACAACATAATTTGGACACCAAATTTACAATTCTTTATTCTGGTAATATGGGTCGGTGTCATGATACGGATACAATTTTGGCAACTGCTCAAAAATTACAAGATGAACCGATTCAATTCGTTTGTATTGGTGGTGGACCCAAACGTGAAAGCTTTATTCAAGATGTGACTCGTTTAGGATTAAAAAACTTTCTCTTTCTCCCCTATCAAGACAAAAGTGTGCTACCCTATTCCTTGACAGCTTGCGATTTATCCTTAGTCAGTGTAGAAGCAGGTTTAGAAAGTTTAGTTGCTCCTAGCAAACTCTATCCAGCTTTAGCTGCGGGAAGACCCATAGCAGCTATTTGTCCAAAAGATTCCTACTTGCGACAGCTAATAGCAGATGGTGAGTTTGGTATTAGCATTGACAATGGAGACAGTGATAGTCTATCTAAGTTTATTCTCAACTTAAAGAGCGATCGCCAACTTGCAGAAAAAATGGGTAATGCCTCCCGCGAATATTTGCAGTCAAACTTTACGCCAGAAATCATCGCTAAACAATACATCAATGTGTTAGAACAAGCTATAATTTGAAATGTCACTCCAGCGTTATCAACGTCAGTGTGTGAACAAATTCAGTAAATTTAAGACAACTCAGTTAACAAAATTTAATACCTCAGACGATGTTGAATCAGGAGTTGGGCTTTGATGGTCTTTTTGATCTCAGTCCCTCCCATGCAACCTTCTTACGATCTATTGTTTAGTTAGTGATCAGGAGGCCAAAGTGCAGAAAAGGTGTGAGCGAAATCGGAAACGTTCCCAACGCAGGGCTATCCATTGTCCCATACATAGCTGCTATATAGATAGTGTTAGCCAAAAATACGGACTATTTGCCGAACAAGCCGGACAACTACAAGAGCGGGGTATTGCTCGTCGAGAAGCGATGATTTTAGTCGCCAATAAAACTACAGTTTCTTTAACTGGTGAGTGGTTAGAGGCTTTTTGGTGCGAAGAGTGCCAGGAAACAAAATGGTATCATGTGCATAAGCATGGATCTAAATATGAAATATCTCTTGCCCCAGCCGAACTTTGGCAACAAGCAACAGGTGTAATTCATCCCCATCGGAATCCTTCTGTGGGAGAATTTACCTACAGACAATCTCGGATGCTTGGGGGTAACAGTGTTAAAGACTTCTGGGTAATGAATTGATATTGATATGAAAAAAGCTCTCATTTGTGGAGTATCTGGACAAGACGGCGCATATTTAGCAGAATTACTGCTAAAACAAGGCTACACAGTCTGTGGAACTTCCAGAGATGCCCAAATCTCCCCTTTCCAGAATTTAGTCCACTTAGGAATTAAAGACCAAGTAAAGCTGGAGTCAATGTCCTTGACTGACTTCCGTAGCGTCTTACAGGTACTGACAAAAATCCAACCAGATGAAGTCTATAATTTGGCCGGACAAACTTCCGTCGGTTTATCTTTTGGACAACCTGTAGAAACATTAGAAAGTATAGCTACAGGCACACTAAATTTATTAGAAGCCATTCGGTTTTTAGGCGCGACCATTAAACTTTATAATGCAGGTTCGAGTGAATGCTTTGGTGATACTGGCAATGTAGCAGCAGCAGAAAATACTCCATTCCGTCCCAGAAGTCCTTATGCTGTAGCCAAAGCCGCTGCTTTTTGGGAAGTAGCTAACTACCGAGAAGCTTATAGTTTATTTGCCTGTTCAGGAATTTTATTTAATCATGAATCTCCCCTGCGTCCAGAAAGATTTGTCACTCAAAAAATTATTGCTACTGCCTGTCGAATTGCCCAAGGTAGTAAGGAAAAATTATATTTAGGTAATATGTCAATTCAGCGGGACTGGGGTTGGGCGCAAGAATATGTGGAAGCAATGTATTTAATGTTGCAACAATCACAGCCAGATGATTATGTAATTGCAACGGGAGAAAGCACTTCTTTAGAAGATTTTGTCGCAGCAGCATTTATATCTGTAAATTTAGATTGGCATGATCATGTAGTAGTTGATAGTAGCCTGTTCAGACCTACAGATTTGTCCATGGGTAGAGGTAATCCAACTAAAGCGAAACAACAGCTAGGGTGGGAAGCTAGATATAAAATGCAGGATGTGGTGAAAATGATGGTAGACGCGAGGTCAGAATCATGAAAAAAATCTGATCCAGTCGGGAACTTTTGCTAAAATAGTTAAGTGAAACATCCCTGAGATTGAAATCAAACATCAACTGTAATTGAGTAAGTAAAATGCCACCTACACAAGCAAATTGTGAGATTTATGAACAAGATTATCCGGAGTGGTTGGATATTACCCTTACCCAACTGCAAAATCGGGATTTAGAAAATATTGACTGGGAACATTTGATTGAGGAAATCACTGCATTGGGAAACGAACAAAGGCGTAAAGTAGAAAGTTACTTGAGACAACTTATTAAGCATTTACTTCTTTATCAATATTGGGAAGCAGAGAGATTCTATTGTGCCAAAGGATGGATTGAAGAAATTGATAATTTTAGGTCTGAATTAGATTTATTATTAGAGTCTAAAGTTCTTTATAATCATTGTGAAAAAATCATAGATAAAATTTACACCAAAGCTAGAAATAATACAATTCGTAAATCTGAACTATCTCCAACAATATTCCCTGAAACTTGTCCTTATTCTTTAACAGAAATTCTCAATCCTGAATGGTTGCCATCATAATATTTATTATGTTTATAAACTTAGCCAAAACATTAAGCAAAATTAAGGTTATAAGAAATGGATTATAGTGACTTTACTCTAGAGAGAATCACTAAAATATTTGGCATTAATATTGAAGAAAGAACAAATGTTTTCACTGCTTTCGACCAGTTAACAGTTGATGCTTTTTTTATCAAATACTTACAAAATAATATTCCCTTAGCTCAAGCAATTAGTACAGAGAAAGCCAAATCAGAAATGATTATTGCCCCTGTTTTAATTGAAGTAAGAAGATTATTAGATAATAAAATTAGTTTATTCTCAGGAATTGATTTTAATGTTAATATTGAGCAAGGTTTAAATGGATTTTGCGATTTCTTAATCGGTCTATCATCTCAACAGTTATATGTGACATCTCCTGTGATTGCTTTGGTGGAGGCGAAAAATGATAATCTTAAACAAGGATTTGCTCAATGTATTGCCGAAATGATTGCTGCTGCTCAATTAAATCAATCGGAGGGAAATAATATTGAAAATATTTATGGTTGTGTTACCAATGGCAATCAGTGGGTGTTTTTGCAATTAACTGGTAATCTAGTGGTAGTTGATTTAGATGAGTATTATATAAATCAACCAGAAAAAATTATTAGTGTATTTGTGAGTCTAATTAAGTCAGAGTTCAATCGGAAGCAAATCTAGTTTTTGAAAGGAATTAGATAAACCTAACTGCTATTGAAAAACAGAAAACTACTGGTAATGCGATGCTTTATACCTACGTATCAGAAAACCGCATTGGTGATCATATTTGCTATTATTCCGATTTAACAAAAATGCGTGAACATTATCCTCACTGGGATATTACAATTTCCTTATAAGGGACAATTAAGCAAATAGTTGAATCTTGGCAACAGCGATTAAATACAGGAGATAATTAACAATGTATCAAAGCGATGTGTATAGCAAACCCAGCTATGAGCCATTACCTCCTCAACAAACACTGCCAACAATGTATGATTTACCTAGCGAAGATCCAGAGGAGCCAGGTTTGCCAGACGAATTTCACCTTTTACAACCAGAATTATTGCGTAGCACTTTTCGTCCACCTTCTTATACAGAAGATAATGTATTTACAGGTAGTGACTTAAATTTATACTATGACAGTAAGCATACACAATGGTATAAACGCCCTGATTGGTTTGCGGTATTAGGAGTATCCCGTTTTTATGAACAAACAGAATTAAGATTAAGCTATGTTACTTGGTATGAAGGAACATACCCCTTTGTGGTAGTAGAATTAATATCTCCAGGAACAGAAAACGAAGACTTAGGGAGAAATTTACGGGAAGTTAATCAACCTCCTAATAAATGGACAGTATATGAGCAAATTCTGAGAATCCCCTATTATTTTGTCTATAACCGTTATACTAATGAATTTAACTGTTTTGGTTTGGTAATGAACCGTTATCAACCGCTCTCTATTAATGGATTAGGAGTATGGCTAGAAGAAGCTGAATTGGGTTTAGGATTATGGGAGGGAGAATATCAAGGACTAACTAGACAGTGGTTACGTTGGTATGATAAAGAGAATAATTGGTTGCCTACTCCAGAAGAACGAGAAAAACAACGAGCAGAACAGGAAAAGCAACGGGCAGAACAAGAAAAACAACGAGCAGAACAGGAAAAACAACGGGCAGAACAGGAAAAGCAACGGGCAGACTCTGCTGAATTAGAAGTAGCTAAATTACGACAATTGTTATTGGAACAAGGTATCAGCTTACCTAATGATCAATAGACATCTCCAGAAAAGAATGTAGAGACGTTCCATGGAACGTCTCTACAAGGGTTGTAAGTCACGCATATTTAATTTTCACCAGATATCTAATAGAGTTGAAAAATTGTCCAGTTTCAAAGTCATTATTACTAATTTTATGTCTAAATCACCTCTCTACGAAACAGATTTCATGGATTGGTTAACTCAACAAAAATTAGCCTTAGCTAGTCGAGATATCACAGCTTTGGATTGGGAGAACTTGGCAGAAGAGTTAGATAGTATCGGCATTAGTGAAAAAAATGAGTTAAAAAATCGGTTAATAATTTTATTAACTCATTTACTAATATGGCAGTATCAATCTTCTAAACGTTCTATTAGTTGGTTTACCACTATTGCCAACCAAAGAGATGATTTACAGGATTTACTCAATGAAAAACCAAGTTTAAAACAATACATTCCTGATATTTTACCTAAATCTTATCGAAATGCGAGAAGAGAAGCATCGGCTGAAACAGGTTTAGTATTAAGTACGTTTTCAGAAATTTGTCCCTATGATATACAAGAGATATTAAATCATGAGTTTTTATGTAACACTACAGATGCTTTTGAAAAAGCTATTAATTAGAGATTGTTAGCTATATTTGTATTCATGAAAAACAAAGTAATCTGAATATACTCAAAATTACTAAATGATATTGCAGCCCTATTTAGTATAATTCCAAAATCCAGTTGGTGCGGGAAGCAAAGTATAAGATTTACTATGTAGTGAAAATAGTGAAAATGATGATAAAAGCCAGATTAAATAAATCTATATAGGTCATAAATTTCTTTTTTATTTGGCATATTAGTGGTGCAATTGCTCGTATAATAAAATCATTTAGTTCTTTCGATATAAAGGTTTCTAGGTTTAAAAATATTATATAAACTCTAGTGAAAACTTACTTTATTTACACAAAATACTTTTACCAGACCATTGGTTTTCACAATTATGAGTTTAAAACAAAAAGCAATAACAAGTACAATTTGGTCAATATGCCAGAGTTGGGGAACTCAGTTTATCTCTTTGATAGTTTTCTCCTTACTTGCTCGTTTGATTAATCCAGAAAATTTTGGTCTGATTGCCTTAGCAAGTACATTTTTAGCTTTTATAACCATATTTTTAGACCAAGGGTTCAGTACAGCAATTATTCAACGGAAAGAATTAGAAGAAGAACATTTAAATACAGCCTTTTGGACAAATATCGGTATAGCGGGTTTAATGACTCTCATTACCATAGTTTTGGCGGGGGAAGTAGCTAATTTTTTTAATCAACCTAATTTAACCCCTGTTATTCGTTGGTTATCTCTTAGTTTTTTAATTGGTAGTTTGAACAGTGTTCAGACCGCTATTTTTCAGCGAAAGTTAGATTTTAAACCCCTAGCAATACGCTCTTTGATAGCAACACTTACGGGTGGAGTTGTTGGTATCAGTATGGCGTTGATGGGTTGCGGTGTTTGGAGTCTAGTAGGTCAACAATTAACCAATGGTTTAATCCAAGCGATTGTTATTTGGTGGGCTAGTGATTGGCGACCAAAGCTAAGTTTTTCCGAGAGACATTTTCGAGATTTGTTTTCTTTTGGTATTAACATTATCGGCATTAATATCCTAGGTTTTTTAGTTACTCGTAGTGATAATATCTTAATTGGCTATTTTTTGGGTCCAGTTGCGTTGGGATACTATGACCTAGCTTACCGCTTATTTATGGTAGTTACTGGACTATTTGTTGGGGTTATTACCTCCACGGCTATGCCAATTTTTTCTAGTATACAAGAAGATTTACCAAGACTAAGGAATACCTTGTACAACTTAGTTGAGTTAAGTAACACTATTGCCTTTCCAGTATTTTTGGGAATGTCCGCTTTAGCACCTGAATTGATTGTTGTTATTTTTGGCAAGCATTGGGAAGCTTCTATTCCCGTATTTCAAATATTGAATATAGCTGGACTTTTATATGGGGGATTTTATTTTAACGCTCCTTTGATGATGGCAATGGCAAAGCCTGACTGGAAATTAAAACTCGACATATATAGAACTTTTATTTATTTTTTAGCTTTCTTGATAGGTATAAATTGGGGCATAATAGGAGTGTCTCTCGGATTTGTTCTTAGTGCTTATCTCGGCTCGTCCTGGGTCACAGTGCTTCTTGTGCAGAAACTTATTAAAATTAATATTTTGACATATCTAAGTAAGTTTTTTACTCCTTTGATTAATTCTTTAATTATGTTTCTGATCATTTTGACTGCAAAATATTTACTTTTTAACAACATTTCTCCCAACAAAACATCTTTATTAATCTTGTCATCTCTGGGTGCAGTCACTTATATCATTTGTTTATACTTGTTATCTAACAGTTATTTTATGAAAATATTTCAATTTGCGAAAAACATCATATATAATATAGGAATTACACCTAAATAAAATTAGGGCTGTTTTGTAGTTCAGAATTGACAAAAATTGTAATTTGCAAATCATTTAAAATATTTACAACAAATGGAAACAAAAATGACTCTTGAAAAAACTGTCTGTAGACTATGTGGCTCAGATTCGTTATATAGATTTTCCAAAGAGCTTTTAGGGAAATACGATGTGAAGTTCTACCATTGTGAAAATTGCGCCTCTTTGCAGTCAGAACTTCCTTATTGGCTTGATGAAGCTTATTCAGGTGAACGACAAATCCCCGATCTAGCAATAGTACAAAGAACTTTGCAGCTAAAAAGAAAGGCTTATCTAGCCTCCAAGATATTAAAATTATCTGATTCTGACAAAATCTTGGACTGGGGGGGGGGGAATGGCTTGTTAGTCAGAATGATGAGAGATATGGGACTTGATGCCAATTTGTATGACTTATATGCTAAGAACTTTTATGCGGTAGGCTTTGAGCATGAGAAAGGCTGTAGGTACTCTACCGTAACATCTTTTGAGACCTGGGAACATTTTGTTAATCCAGCAGAGGAAATCAACCTTTTCTTTGAGTTAAACCCTAAATACATAATAATATCAACTGGATTGTACGAATCCCAAAAAGATGATTGGTCTTATTTAACTCCAGTATCAGGGAGACACGTCTTTTTTTATTCTTTGAAAGCAAGACAAATAATTGCTCAGAAATTCGGATATTATTTGTTAAATATGGGTTCTTTTTCCATATTTTCCCAAAGCAAACTTAGTTTTGTACAAACGGAATTATTAAAGATAGCTTGTTCTAAAAAATCCATAGCCCTTGAGCTACTTTTTAAATTAATAAACAAGAATAAAACCCTCCTCCCCTCTGATCGCAACCTGGCTTTAACAAGAATTGTCGAATTTAATGAAATTGGAAAAATAAATTGGCCTTAAATTGGAAAAGAGATCAATCTCTGTTTTATTGAGAATACAAAAAATATGCTTCATAAATTTTCACCCATAGCACCTCCTTTCGTTAAAAGGTTTTATGTCAAGTCTGAAATCATTCTTAGGTTAATTCTGAATTATAAATATGACCTAGACAGATTTTTAAAATGGTCTTCTGTTAATCAAAATATTAACAGCCAAACAAAGCTCCGAGCATTGATCACAATGGATTACCATCGCCTTGAAAAAGGGTTGGCTCTAAAAATGCCTAAGGTAGGTTTTGGCAAGGATGTCATAGCAAGACTGTTATATAACATACCGCAATATGTGGAAAAGTATGATTGGGACGAAACAGCATTGATTACTCTCAATACATTACTTGCCTATCATAATTTCAATTCACAGCATGGGTTGATTGACCAAGACCTATATAAAAAAATTATAAGTTGGAAAAGTAGCGTCCCAGAAAAATTTATTTCCTTTAATCAAGGGGGAACTACCAAAGTAACAAAGTCTTATATTATAGAGTCGTCAAATATTGATCTCCTAAAATTCCTTGAATCAAGATACAGTGTTCGTAACTTCACAGATGAAAATGTAAATATAGAATTGCTCAAAAAAGCAATATTCATGGCACAAAAAACCCCATCTGTATGTAATCGTCAATCTTCAAAAGTTTACCTCTTCACTAGTGAAGATGATAAAAGGAAAGTTCTTAGTTACCAAAATGGTAATCGAGGATTTGGTGAGCAGGCTAGTAATGTCTTGATAGTTGTATCTGATTTAGAAAATTTCACTTCGACTGGGGAGCGAAATCAATGCTGGATTGATGGTGGGATGTATGCCATGTCTTTAGTTTATGCTTTTCATTCCCTAGGTTTAGGGACTTGTTGCTTGAATTGGAGTGTTGGAAAAGGAACAGATCAGGCACTCAAAAAAGCTACAGGAATAAAGGATTCAGAATCTATAATTATGATGATTGCAGTAGGTCATTTACCAGATGAACTAAGTGTTGCTCAATCACCTAGGAAAGAATTAGAAGAAGTATTAATTATTAAGTGATGATTTTGTACAAATTGTTAGATAATAGCGGACTGGACTCATGACTTATGTGGAAGCAATCAGCATCATAATTGTCAATTGATTCAAAAATAAAGAATCTATAACAGATTATCAGTTGATTCTGATTATGTTGGTTCTTCCGTACCTGTTATGCTAAATATGAGTTTATTTACCCCATAACCCATATAAATAAAGGGTTTCATTGTTTTTGATGCCAAATTTATGTCAAATTAACCAATGAATTAACGTAAAATCCTTATATGGCAAGGATTTTGGGATTTGAAACAATAACTTAGCATAGTAAGTACGGAAGAGCCATTATGTTTTATATGCAAAAATAGGAGGAAATACAATGAGTGTTTTAATCACGGGAGTTACAGGATTACGCAACCGAGGCGTAGAAGCATTGGTAACAACAACAATTGAACAAATTCGTAATCTAAACCCAGACATAGCTATCAATGTATTGACGCAAACACCAGATTATGACCAATTAAAGCTAAAAGACTTCAATCAGGTTTCCATCATGGGCTATCCTAGAAGTTTTATTCATAGAGTGCAATCAAGAGCTTCTAAATTCTATAAAAACCTAGATTCTGACTATCAACTGGTGAAAAATTCATCCCTGGTGATTGCTAGTGGAGGTGATATATTTACTTCAGATTATCCAGGCGCACTTGAGTATTACCTGCGGAAAATGAAATTGGCATTACAGGTTGGGGTGCCGATAGTGTTTCTTGGTCAATCAGTTTCATTTAAAACCAGAAAAGAAGCAGATATATTTTTACAAGTAGCTAGTAAGTCAAAGCTGATTACTGTGCGTGAAAATATTTCATATAAATACTTAACTGAAGAGTTAGGTCTTTCTAGGGATTTGGTTAAACATACTGCTGATTCGGCTTTTTTGCTGAAACCACCTTCGCAAAACCAAATATCTAATTTACTAGAGTCCTATGGCTGCATCAGGAATCGACCATTGATAGCAATTTCTCCTAGCCAAGGCATAAGTAATTATGCTAAGTGTAGTCGTGATGCCCACTTTGAAGCATGGCGTAAGGTTATTGACATGATTCTTAGTGAGATTGAAGCACAAATTATTATTATCCCTCATGTACAGGATGGTTTAAATGATGACCGCATCCTTGCGTCTGATATTCACAAGTCATTTAATTATGATCCTCGTATACATTTGGCAGGAGGAGATCATTCTGCTTCCGAATTTAAAGGATTAATTAGTGCTTGTGATATGTTGGTTGCGGAGCGAATGCACGCTGCTATTGCAGGACTGTCAAGTGGAGTTTGTACAGTGGTTGTGGGATATTCAGTTAAAGCTGAAGGAATTGTGACTGATCTTTTAGGAACTGATTCCCTATCAAAGGATTCTTTAATCTCCATTCAGGATTTTATAAATGCTGAATTAGCTTGCAACACAATCCAAAAAGCTTGGAACTCACGCGAAAAAGTAGCAGATAAATTAAGAGAAGTGTTGCCAATCATTAAAGGTAAAGCGGCTGAAAACTTCCAACTTATTCTATCTGCACAGTAGATATACTTGCAAAATTCCCTTAAAATGCGACCCTATTCGCAGAGCCATGAGAGAGTTTGACCTAAATCAAAGATGGGGTTTTTAATTTTTAATTTATACAGTAGTGAAGTCTGGATATTGTTCAACCATTACGTCTAGTTGAGCTTCATATCCATTCAACTCTCCCTTCATTACTCCACTTTATGGCTTTCAAGGTAGACTCCGTTTAGTTCAGAAATTACTTACTTTGTATGATTTTGCTAAATTTATAATTTATCAAATAATACTAAACCCACTTTAAAGTAAAGTCTATTTTTAAAGCATGAAAACTTTTAACTAATTGTATTTATGACCAAAAAAATATTTATACTTGAGCCTAGCCTGCATGGACATGGAGGAAATTTTGTTAGATTGTTATCTCAGGCTTTTTCTGAATATGAAGAAATTAGGATTGCCACTTACCATAACGACTTTAATTATCTCTTTATCCAAAAATATATAGATAATTCAAAGATCAAGCCTATTTATTTTTTAACAGATATAATGAATAGATGGAAATTTCCCAACGCCATAGAAAAATATAGTTTTCTTCTATTTATTATAGTCAGATTTCGTCCAGATATAGTCATGCTACCATCAATAGATGGAATGATATATTTAGCCTTTATTTTCAAACCTTTGATGTGGCTTTTGGGTCGAAAAACTAAAATTTATGGCTTTTTAGCCTCCTACAAATACTATTACAGTCAAATTGGTTGGCTCAAAAAGTTTTTATTTGAAGTTGGTATTCGTTGCTTTGATAAAATACTCATAAATGATGAGTTTTTTGCCAAGCATCTACAAATTTCAGGTTTTGATAATGTTCAATATATGCCTGATCCTGTTGAACATTTTTCTTTGAATACAGACAAAGAACAATTGAAACTTAAATGGAATCTGCCTATTGATGGCTATCTGGTGGGTATGACCGGCGGTATTAATTCCCGTAAAGGAGCCGATATAATTATCAATGCTTCTGCAAAAATGCAAAGAGATGATATTACTTTTGTACTGGCGGGAAGTGTTGATGATGAAATTAAAAATTTATTGGATAAAAATACAAACACCCGGCTGATAATCATAGATAGTTTTTTAGATATTCAAGAGATGCATGAAATAATTACTTGTCTTGATTTAGTGCTGTTACCTTATCGAAACGTCCATTTTGGCATAGCAAGTATCTTACTTAGAGCAATTGCCTGTAATAGACCAGCACTTGTATCTAATTATGGTTGGTTAGAAAAGATGTCCAAGACTTTTGAGGGGATTTATTCATTTACAGACCAAGAAGATTTTATGGATAAAATCCAAGATATAGAAAAAATTATCTTAAATAACCGCCAAAAAATTGAAAATGAGTGTTACACAAAAGATTCAATTGATAATTTTTTAAGTGCTTGGATTTAACTTTGGTATGTCTATTTTAGCTGAAAAAGAGAGCATTATATATAATTTAAAAGACTTAGAGTAACTATGAAACAGTATGTTTGTGCATTTAGGGGTCGTCGAGACAATTATCAAGTGCCACTAGCACTGGCTGAAGAAAATTTACTTGACGAGTTCATTACAGATTTCTATGCCACAGAACTAATCCAAAAATTTACTCCTATTCTCCCCAAAAATTTGTCTCAAAAGATTAGTTTTCGCTGCGAACCCCAAATTCCTAGTCATAAAATCAAGTGTTTGTGGGGAACAACACTTGTGGAACATACTCGCCACCGAATGGGTTATTCACCTGCTGCTACCTTTGCTAAACTAGATCAAAATTTCTCCCATGAGGCAATTTCTAGGACAAAACTTACAAAAAGCAATCTTCTATTGTATACGCCCTATGCTTGGGAAGCCTTTACTGCATCTTATATTCATGATCCCAGAAAGGTTTTGTTCATGTTTCATCCCCACGCTGATACTGAGAGCCGTATCCTAAGTCACGATATTTCTCATTTTCCTTTTGTACAGTCTTCTTATCAAGAAGAAATAGGACAACACCTCGCGCCTCAACTGCAAACAAGAGTCAAAGATTGTTGGCAATATGCTGATTTTATACTCTGTGCAAGTAGCTTTACTCGAAACACTCTTTTAGAAATAGGGGCTGACCCGAATATATGCAAAGTTATTCCCTATGGAATTGATTTACCTAATCAATCGCTGACTATATCTAATCCTACAACCTTTAAGGCTTTATTTGTCGGTTCTGGAGTTCAGAGAAAAGGACTACATCATTTGCTGTTAGCATGGCAGAAGGCAAATCTGCCAGCAGATAGCCAATTAACTTTGGTGTGTCGTGTTTTAGACCCTGGTATTGAAACGCTAGTAAAGCAAACACCTAATGTAACTCTTATCCGTGGAGTAGATGGGTCGACTTTGCGTAACCTTTATGCTACCAACTCAGTTTTCGTTATGCCTTCACTTATAGAAGGATTTGGTCAAGTTTTCCTCGAAGCACTAAGTTATGGGTGTCCTGTTCTGGGTACAGCAAACACCTGTTTACCTGATTTGGGAACAGAAGTTGATGGTATTTTTATCACAGAGGCTGGCAATGTCGATCAACTTGTTGAGCGTTTGGAACATTTGGCAGTTATGATACCTCAAAATCCTCTCCTGCGTCAGCAAGCTAGACTTTGTGCAGCAGGTTTCACTTGGCAGAAATTTCGAGATGCTCTTTGCAGTTTTTTATGATTAACTCAATTTGATCAAATCTATAGCAAATAATTATTTTTTTACGTCAATATCTGGGTAATATAATCTAAAAATTTGAGTTTATATTAGGACTGATATTTAATTTTTCAAAAAACTTGGTACACCTTAATAGTCTATAATCTTCTTGCCTGTGTAAGCAAGTAATTAGGACTGATGCCACCGGCAAGCTACCCCAATAAGCGCAGCTATCTATGCCCACATTCCTTTACGCCACGCAAGCTATCAGGAATCAAATATTATTCCTACACAAACCTATCCTATGCTAAATCTCAATGGTTGAAACTTATTTATCCTTATTCATAGGTATTTGCTTGGCTATCGTTGCTTGGTCGCTCATTCGCCTAGAAAGGATCTATCAGTACCCTTTTTTCATGGCATCTATTTTCCTCTCTTTTATTTTACCCCAAGCTATCTCCCTAGTTAATGGCTCTTTTGGCACAGTAGTCAGCCCAGCCATTCTGGAAAGAGTTTTATTATATTCATGTATGTGTGTTGCTATGTGCTACATGGGCTATCAATTTAAGCCGAATAGCAAATGGCTGGACAAACTAGATGTTCCTATAGATGAGCGTAAATTATTCAGATCCGGAATTGTACTCCTATTTATAGGAAATATATGTTTTTTCCTACTATCTCGAATCAAGATACAAATAGCATCCAATGGTAGCTGGACAGGTCCTGCTACTATCTTGATTTTTTTCGCTGGTGTGACCTATATAGCTCTGCCTATTTTCTTAATTAATGCGTTAAAACGTCCTAATTTTATTAATATTACACTCACAATAATTGCTATTGTTCCTATACTGGATCGTATTATTGTGTATGGTCGCAGACAGCCTACTATCGCCTTTTTTCTCACCATAGGCTTATCATTGTTTTTAGTAAGGGGTTTAATACCGCCTAGATGGTTCTTTGTTACCTGTGTTATTATAGCAGCCTATATTATTCCTGTACTAGGCCAACTACGTGGAAGTTTTTGGACTTTAGTTTTTAGCGGGGACTGGCAAACAATTTTATCTAGTTCTCAACAAGGATTAGAATCAATAACAGAAAAAGGAGAGATATTAGAGCTAAGAAATGCCGCCTTAATGATCGATGCTGCCGAAAAGCTCAATAAATACTCTTACGGAACTGGATTTTGGGATGGTATTGTTTTCCAATTCGTACCTGGACAGATTGTAGGATTTGATGTTAAACAATCCCTACAATTTCAACTAGGAACGCTTGGTGATTTGAAAAATCTCTATGGATACAATATTCATCCTGGAACCACACCTACTGGTATAGGTGATTCTTTTGTTGAGTTTAGTTATTTTGGTTGTCTAACTTTTGCCTTAATCGGATCTTTGTTTAAACACCTTTGGGTATCAACAATATATCGAGCCAATATCGTGAGTGCTATATTGTATATTTCATTAGTTGATTCAGCTATGGTAGGTATCACTCATGGTATTTTTAGATTTGTACAAGAGTTCATATTTAAAGCTGGTGTAGTATTTTTAATAGTTTATTTTTCCAGACGGAAATTAAGGATCAATTACCCAAATGCAGCATAATCAGAATTTTTAGCCAGATAATTACTAGTAATTGAGTAAAGTTGCAAATTTCATATTGCGTAAACAAAAATTCCCAGTCATAGTGCTGATTAATCCATGAATATAGCTATTTTGTTCAATAATTATGGTCCGTACCATCTAGCCCGCATCGAAGCTAGTCACAAATTATTCAGCCAAATAGGCTGGAATGTTGTCGGTGTGGAAACTTCTCGGTCAGATAGTGTATATGCTTGGAAAACAGATATCCAAAATTTTCCTGTAACGATTTTTTCTATCTTTGGCAATGAATATCACGAAAGCCTTAGTCTCAGGCAAAAATTCTTAAGAGTCAATGCTACTTTATGTCGCCTCAATCCAGATGTATTAGCCATTGCTGGATATACCGAACCAGCCATGTTATCCGCCCTGATTTGGAGTTTATATAATCAAAAACCAGCTATCTTACTTTCTGAATCAAAAGAAGATGATGCTTCACGCTCTTGGTGGCGTGAAATTGTTAAGTCTTTAATAGTTAAAGGCTATAAATCCGCTCTTGTAGGAGGAAAACCACAAAAACGTTATCTAGTCAAGTTAGGCATGGATTTTAACAGCATATTCACAGGCTACAATGTTGTAGGAATAGATGATTTTCAACCAGATAAAATTAAATCTCTTCCGAAATACCATCACAAGCCCTATTTCCTAACAGTCAATCGCTTTGTACCTAAGAAGAATCTTATCAAGCTAATTGATTCTTATGCCGCCTATCGTCAAAAATTAGACATGGAAGCCTGGGATTTAGTCCTTTGCGGTGATGGTGAACTACGTCCACAAATAGAACAACAAATTGCCAAACTAAATCTACAAGACTCTGTTCATCTACCAGGTTTTCTCCAGCAAGAAGAAATGCTTCCCTACTTTGCCCATGCTAGTTGTTTTATTCATGCCAGTATTCAAGAACAATGGGGACTAGTAGTAAATGAAGCAATGGCAGCGGGTTTACCAATATTAGTCTCTAACCGCTGTGGCTGTTATGAAGACTTAATAACTGAGGGTATCAACGGTTTTGGTTTTGACCCTGAAAATTCTCAGCAACTAACTGAATTGATGCAGAAAATGAGTTCAGGAGCGATAGATTTAAATAAAATGGGTCAAGCTGCTTTAGAACATATTCAAAAATTTTCTCCTGACTATTTTGCTCAAGGACTAAGGGAAGCTGTTGAATATGCCTTAGAGGATGTTTGAAAAGTATCAGAATTAATCGAGATCCCCCCAACCCCCCTTACAAAGGGGGGCTAAATTCCTCAAACTCCCCCTTTTTAAGGGGGATTTAGGGGGATCTGCGGGTGTCAGATCCCACACGAAAAAGTTTTCAAACATCCTCTTAAGTCATTAGTCATTGTTATTAGTGGTGAAAATTAAATGTTATCTAGTTCCATTCTAGAGACTTGTAGAAACCTGCCATGGAACTTCTCTACATTCTTCATTGGAAAACTCTAATCAAAACAATCAGTAAACTGATAATTATTAATTATAACTAATGAAGATTTTAACTGTTACACCTTATCTTGGCTCTAGCTATGGTGGTGTGTCTAAAATGGTAACCGAAATAGTTCAATCTCTGGGTCAGATAAATATTTCTATTGATTTAGTCACCACCAATGCCAATAGTTTAGAAACTTTAGATATAAATCTTGAGAAATGGATATCCTACAAAGGTTATCGCGTTAAATATTTTCCTTGCTGGCATCGTAATGATTTGATCCTGAGTCAACCTTTAATAGCTTGGCTAAACCAGCATATAACCGATTATAACTTGGTGCATATTCACACGGTTTTTTCGCCAATGATGTCTCTTGTTAGTTGGATATGTAGAATTAACAAAATTCCCTACATAATCACTCCTCATGGAATGTTAGAGCCTTGGGCATTATCTTACAAAGCTTGGAAAAAACGACTGTACTATGCTTTAATTGATCAGCCATCCCTTCACCAAGCTAGTGCTATTCAGGGAATTTCTAGCTCTGAAACAAATAATTTGAAATCTTTAAAATTAAAATCTCCGATTATTTTGATTCCTAATGGAATACATGAGCAAGACTTTAAGTCTTTACCACAAGCGGAAATTTTTTATCACAGTTTTCCCCATACTCGCAACAAAACTTTAATTTTATTCTTAGGCCGTATTGATCCTAAAAAAGGTTTAGATCTACTCGCTCCTGCCTTTGCAAAAGTTCATGCACAGTTTCCCGAAACCCATTTAATCGTAGCAGGACCAGACAATATTAACTTTCTACCTACTGCTAAAAGTTACTTTAGTGAAGCAGCGTGTAGTCATGCTGTTACCTTTACTGGAATGCTCACAGGTGCTACAAAATATGCCGCTTTAGCAGCGGCTAATATCTATGTTGCTCCTTCCTATTCAGAGGGTTTTAGTATGTCTGTATTGGAAGGTATGGCGGCGGCTTTACCATGTGTGATCACGACTGGCTGTAATTTTCCTGAAGCAGCAGTAGCTGAGGTTGCTAGTGTTGTTGATATTAATACTGAACAGATAGCTAATGCTTTAATTCACCTTTTGCAAAACCCCTTAAAAGCAAAAGAAATGGGCGATCGCGCTCGGCAGTTTATATTAGACAATTATACATGGGATAGGATAGCCTTAAAAATGATTTCAGTGTATGAAGATATAATTTTTAGATCCCCGACTTCTTGTTAAGATGATATAGATAGTTGAATTTTGGCAACGGCAATGAAACACAGGAGATAGTCATCATGTATCAAAGTGAAGCACCTCCGCACAAAAACCTGCCCACCATGTATGATTTACCCAGTGAGGATATTAATGAAGAATTAGACTCCACAATTCATCCCCGTCCACCATGGGAAACCATGCCAACCATGTATGATTTACCTAGTGAAAATCCAGAGGAGCCAGGTTTGCCAGACGAATTTCATGACTTTCAACCGCAATTATTACGAGAAACCTGTCAATCTCCCGTTTATCCCAGGGAGGAAATGTTCATTGGTACAGATTTAAACTTATACTATGATCCTCGCCATTATTCATGGTATAAAAGACCAGATTGGTTTTTAGTGTTAGGAGTGCCTGCTTCTGAAAAACAGGAGGATATGCGCTGGAGTTATGTGATTTGGCAAGAAGGATTATTTCCATTTTTAATAGTAGAATTATTATCACCAGGTACGGAAGCAGAAGATTTAGGACAAACATTAAGAAGCGCGAATAAACCGCCGACAAAATGGCAGGCTTATGAGCAGTATTTGCGATCGCCATATTATGTTATTTTCGATAGATATGAAAATCGTCTACGAGTATTTCAACTATTTGGGACAAAATATCAAGCAGTTGAACTGTTAGAACCAAAATTCTGGTTTCCTGAGTTGGAATTAGGAGTAGGAGTTTGGGCAGGAAAATATCAAGGTACAGAAGGTTTGTGGCTACGTTGGTATAATCAAGATGGTGATTGGATTCCTACTTTTGCCGAAAAAGCAGAACAGGAGAAACAACGAGCAGACAAACTAGCCGATAAATTGCGGGCTTTGGGGGTGAATTTAGATGAAATTTAAAGAAAATTAACTGAAAAAAGCATTTCCGCAATTATGTTATTGTGCGGCGGTTTCCGCTCTTATGAGGTACAAAGTTAAATCATGAAACTCTTGTAGTGCGGGCATACTTCGACCCTTCGACAGGCTCAGGGCATCGCTTGCTCAGTACAAGTCTTGCCCGCTAGATATGTACCTCATAACACCGGGAAGTGCTGTAAGTAACCATTTCGTATATTAAATAAACATAATTCAATAATGAGAATATTAATTACCGGAGTCGCTGGATTTATTGGTTATCATCTAGCAAAACGCCTCCTTTCAGAAAACATCCAAGTCTATGGAATTGACAATTTGAATGAATACTATGATATCAATTTAAAAAAAGACAGACTCTCCCAACTTGAGGATAAACGGGAATTTACATTTTACAAGTTGGATTTGAGCGATCGCCATGAGATGTCCCAACTTTTTCAAACGCACAAATTTGATTATGTTATCAACCTTGCGGCTCAAGCTGGTGTCCGCTATTCTATTGATAATCCTCACGCTTATGTAGACAGCAATCTAATAGGCTTTGTCAATCTATTAGAGGGATGTCGTCATAGTTCAGTTAAGCATTTAGTATTTGCATCTTCTAGTTCAGTTTATGGTGCTAACGTTAAAATCCCTTTTTCTATCAGCGATGATGTTAACCACCCCATATCGCTCTACGCAGCCACAAAAAAAGCCAATGAGTTAATGGCTTATACCTATAGCCATCTCTATCAAATCCCCATTACAGGACTGCGCTTTTTCACAGTTTACGGTCCATGGGGAAGGCCTGACATGGCATATTTTAAATTCGTACAGGCAATTGAGCAAGGGAAGCCAATAGATGTTTATAATTTTGGCGATATGCGACGTGACTTTACTTATATTGACGATGTAATTGAAGGCATTGTGCGTGTCATTAAAAAGCCGCCTAATTTGGCTCAAGATGAAAGTGATCCAATAAAATCTCCTCAAGTTCCCTACAAACTTTATAACATTGGTAATAATAAACCTGTATCGTTGATGCAATTCATTGAAGTTATTGAAAAAACTCTTGGGAAAGAAGCAAAAAAGAATCTACTACCCATGCAACCAGGAGATGTTCCGTTAACTTACGCAGATGTAGACGATTTGATTCAAGATGTCGGATTTAAACCAAACACACCGATTGATGAAGGTATTGCTAAATTTGTAACATGGTATCGAGAATACTACAATTGCTAACCATGAAATTTTTATACTGCAAAATCATCAGGTATGCAGTTTTGGCAGCAGCAAGCTCTATCCTCATATTGCTAAGTATTATACCCATCCGAATAGCGATCGCTTCCTACCAAGCCCCCTATCCCCAAGTTATCTTTACCCTTGGTGGTGGTTCAGACCGGGAAAAATTTACCGCAGAATTTGCTCAAAATCATCCCAATTTAGATATTTGGATCTCTAGTGGCGCTCCCCCAGCCCAAGCTTTTTCCATTTTCCAGGCTGTAGCTATTCCCACTAATCGCATTCACCTGGATTACCGTGCTGTTGATACTGTTACCAACTTTACAACCCTTGTAGCTGATTTTAAACGCCATCAGATTCAGCACATTTACCTGATTACCTCTGCCTTTCATCTGCCCAGAGCTAAAATCATAGCCACGCTTGTTTTAGGTAGTCAAGGCATAACTTTTACCCCAGTTTCTATCCCTTCTCCACAACCTAGAGAATCAATTGTTCGTATTCTCCGCGATAGTGTACGTTCCCTGTTTTGGATTGTCTCAGGTCGGACAGGAGCCAGCTTTAACCCACGTTTTTGCCCCCCATTTTATGCGTTTAGACAATTACACAGTCGGCAGCTACACACCCGGAGCGCCATATAGTCAACAACTTTTATGGTACTTTATTGGCTCACCATTAGTTGAAAGTTATTGGCTACCTATCTCATCTATAAAAGTTTCGATACTGAGGCTTTTTGGAGCTAGTATCGGCAAAGGTGTGAATATCAAGCCTGGAGTCCGCATTAAGTTTCCCTGGCGCTTGACCATTGGTAATCATGTTTGGATTGGAGAAAATACCTGGATTGACAATCTAGCAACCGTAGTCATCGAAAATCATGTGTGTTTATCCCAGGGCGTTTATCTTTGTACTGGTAATCATGACTGGAATCACCCCAATTTTAAACTGATTCCTGCCCCCATTCATATTCAAGAAGGTAGTTGGATAGCAGCGAAATCAGTCATCGGACCTGGTGTGACTATTGGACGAGGCGCAGTGTTAGCATTAGGTAGTGTCACAGGTAGATCCTTAGAAGCTAGTATCATCTACTCAGGAAATCCGGCTCAACCAATCAAAAAAAGGACAGAATGGGAAGATGTTGTGTCTCGCACTGCCAAAAATGAATAGTTGCAAAAATTAGTATAAAAATTAGTATATAAAAAAAAATACTGTCTGTTTTGGCAATATATACAAATACTGGATGAGTAAGAGTATAATGTGCAAATACATTGTTTTTGGTATTCCAGAAGCTTAAAATAGTAGCATGACCTAATTATCTCTAAGTTTATACAAAATCTCAGGCATGAAAATTATACCAAGGTTTGGTTTATGACAAATTCCATTTAAGTATATCTTCCAGCTTAATTGAGTTGTTGAATTAACAAATAGCAATTTCTTCACAATAGTAAAAACGTTTACAGCACTTTCCGGTGTTATGAGGTACATATCTAGCGGGCAAGACTTGTACTGAGCTTGTCGATAGCGCAGCGTGGCGTTAGCCATAGTATGCCCGCACTACAAGAGTTTTATAATTCAAGTTTGTACCTCATTAGAGCGAAATCTGTTGTATATATCATTCCCTTACCACTTACACAATAGAAATCAATGCTTAATAAGCAAATTACAAACCAGACAAATTCTATTAATAGCATCATTCCTACATCTGGATCATTTCCAGATTCTACATTTTCTCAGTTTACTGAACAGGAACAGTCTGATGGTCTAAGTTTTAAGAGCTTTTTTGAACTTTTACAACGCCGAGCGATTATCATTGTAGCGATTATTTCTGCTGGTATGACTGGTGTTACTTATTCAACACTGAAGCAAGAACCTATATATCAAGGAAACTTTCAAATCTTAGTTGAACCTGTTAATAATGATGATCAAGTAGGGAAAATAAACCTGGAGGTACAATCTCCTTTTTCTAAAGCTGGACTAGATTACGACAGTCAAATTCAAGTTCTCAAAAGTCCAGAACTGCTAGAACCACTTGTTAAAATATTGCAAGAATCATATCCTGAAATTACCTACAACTCTCTTATTTTAAATTTAAATATTCGTCGTCTTGGAACAACAAAAATCATCGAAATCAGCTATCAAAGTAGTGATCGTCAAGAAGTCCAATTCGTCTTAAATACATTTTCTGAATTCTATTTAAAATACAGCCTAAATAAGCGGAAAACCAAACTAAATCAAGGCGCTCAATTTGTAAATCAACAACTACCCGATATCCAAAATCGGGTGACACAGTTGCAAAAAGAAATGCAAATATTCCGCCAAAAATACAATTTTATTGATCCAGAAAGCGAATCTAAAACAATTTATGCACAAATCCTATCTGTGGCACAACTACGACTATCTGTAAATCAACAGTTAGCCGCTGCTAAAAATAATTATCTGAGATTGCAGACACCAGAAGAACAATTAGCAATTCTCAATGATGCTCCTATTTACCAACAGTTAATCGTCCAACAGCGCCAATTAGATACCCAAATATCTGGAGAATTAGCTCGATTCCAAACTGATAACCCAGTTATTCAAACCTTAGAAGATAAAAGAAACAATCTCTTACCTATTATCAATGCAGAAGCAAAACGAATTTTGAACACTAAAATAGCTCAAGCTGCTGTTCTCGTTCGGAAAGTAGAAGTAGATAATCAACAACTGACACAATCAGAACAACAATTACAAGGCGCATTAAAACAACTACCAATTCTCTCTAGACAATACACTGACATTCAACGGAATTTACAACTAGCAAATGAGAGTTTGACGAGGTTTTTAGCTAAACGTGAACAATTACAAATAGACGTAGCACAAACAGAACTACCTTGGGAATTAATCCAAGCACCTGCTCAATCAAGATATCCAATTTCGCCAAATGTTCCCCGCAATTTACTATTGGGATTTGTGGCTAGTTCTTTATTAGGACTCGGTGTTGCCAAAATCAGGGAAGATCTAGATAATACCTATCACAGTATTGAAAATGTCCGGGATAAGATGGGAGTGCCTTTATTAGGATCTCTTCCCTTTAATAAAAGCTTACTTGGGAGTCGATCTTTCAACCTGAGAAAGAGAGGAAAAGATCAAGAACCAGAAGTAGTTGTGGACCCTATTATGGCAAGTGATGAATATAACACTTCTCCTCGTCGTCCTTCCCAATCCAGTTCTTATTATGGACAGGGATCATTTTGGGAATCCTTACAAGTTTTATATAGTAATATTCAACTGCTTAATTCTGATCGACCAATTAAATCTTTCGTTGTTTCCTCTGCTGTCCCCGGAGATGGTAAAACTACGGTGGCATTTAGCTTGGCAAAAACAGCCGCGGTCATGGGGAAAAAAGTATTACTTGTAGATTGTGACCTCCGCAAATCCAAGGTTCACAAAATATCAAAATTAAATAATCTGTGGGGAATAACTAGTTTAATTTCTTCAGATATAGATGTAGAGCAAGTAATTCAAAAAGTGCCTGGATTTAATGATTTATCTGTGATTACCGCAGGTCCTGTACCACCCGATCCTGCCCGGTTGCTCTCATCAGATAAAATGAGTCAACTAATGGACTATTTCACCGAGAATTTTGATTTAGTGATTTATGATACTCCTCCTTTGTCAGGATTAGTAGATGCTAGATTGGTAGCAGTTCATACTGATGGTGTGATGCTAGTTGTAAGAATTGATAAAACAGATAAATCAGTGGCAAAGCAACTTGTTGATACGCTAAAAGCATCTCCCATCAATTTACTAGGATTAGTAGTCAACGGCGACAAATTCCGAGGAATCGGATACAACTATAATTATAGATATAGTTCATATTATTATACTAAGAGTCAAGCGGTTAGTTAGGTTTGCTGATAGCGACCGTGCTAATTTCACAGCATGGTGCAATACGATTGCCTACTTATTTTGAGGTGGCGTTTTCCTAAAACCTGTCTAGCTTTGCCCCGATGCTCTTTCAGCACTAGTAGGCTGTCAAATTTATTTTGACGGGTTTTTGGTAGTGCGGGCATACTTCGACCCTTCGACAGGCTCAGGGCATCGCTTGCTCAGTACAAGTCTTGCCCGCGTGAGCGAGACGCTCACACTACAGTCCATCATTTTTATGTATCTGCTCAATAAATGTGAGCGAGACGCTCACACTACAGTCCATCATTTTTATCTTGACAAACTACTAGTTTGTCTCACCATCGAATTAAGTTCATTAGGGAACACCAAAAAATAAATTACCCAATTTTGTGGGATGGGTATTCTTGCCCGTCCTTGATGATTAGCGGGCAAGACTTGTACTGAGCTTGTCCATAGCGCAGCGTGGCGTTAGCCATAGTAGGCCTGCACCACCTTTGTACATCATAAGAGCGGAAACCGCTGTATTAAGCAAAGAAATATTCACGAGAGACCAGTCACAGACATTATTTCGTATCTGTGACTCGAATTTATTTTTCTAAATGGGCAGGAGGAGAATCGAACTCCTATGACCTCACGGCCGCCGCATTTTGAGTGCGGTGCGTCTACCAATTCCGCCACCCGCCCTTGGGTGTCACTTTTACAAGTATAGCCTATTTTTTTTAGTTTGGCAAGAGGTAATTAGATTTAATTTAGAAATTTTTTGGTAATTGGCTCACCAAACTAGAATCAATATCCCCCAAACTGGCACAACCACTCAGAGCCATTGCCAAATTTAACTCATCTTGTAATAGGGAAATGATGTGAGATACGCCAATTTTTCCAGCTACCGCTAATCCCCATAATACGGGACGGCCAATGAGTACGGCTTTAGCACCGTAAGCTAAGGCTTTGAGGATATCTGTACCCCGACGGATACCACCATCCAATAGGACTTCGGCTTTACCGTCTACTGCGGCGATAATATCAGGTAAAGCATCCAAAGAAGCGATCGCTCCATCTAGTTGTCTACCACCGTGATTAGAAACTACAATTGCTTGCGCTCCATATTCTACAGCCCGCACAGCATCATCAGCCCGTAAAATTCCTTTCACTACCAAAGGTAGGGGACTCAGAGATTGTAACCATTCCAAATCCTTCCAAGTGACTGCGGGGTTAATTTGTTGAGCAAAATAAGTCAATAAACCAGATTCTCCTGGTGCTTGGGGAATGTCCAAACCAGAGATATTAGTTAAATTAGCGGGATGTAAGCCAGGAGGTAAAGTGAACTCATTGCGCTGATCTCGTTCTCTTTTTCCCAACATAGGAGCATCTACCGTCAGACAAATTGCTTTGTATCCTGCGGTGTATGCTCGTTGCACCAAAGCCTGAGTTAAACCCTGATCTTTATGGATGTAAAGCTGAAACCATTGCAAACCTTTGGCAACTGTGGCAACTTCTTCTAAACTCTTGGTAGCAAGGGTACTCAACACCATGCCCACACCTGCATCAGCCGCAGCTAAGGCTGTAGCAATTTCTCCTTCTGGATCAGCCAGACATTGAAAAGCCATGGGTGCGATTAATAGGGGTAATTGCAAAGATTCCCCTAAAACCTGGGTAGTGAGGTTAATTTTACTAACATCAACTAACATTTTCGGACGAAGTTTCACTCTTGTAAAAGCAGCGAGATTATCCCGCAACGTCACTTCATCCCATGCACCACTGCTGTAATAATCAAAAGCCATCTGGGAAAGATGTTCTTTTGCTAGTTGTTCGTATCCAAATAAATTAATCGCTGATAAAGAATTCATATCTTGATTGACTCTAGCAAAATCTACCAATTCCTCCATCCACCTTGAGATATAGTTTCACTTTTGTAATTAATACCGTGATTTTGCACTAATTTTTGGTACTCTTGACTACCTGCCCAACGGTCAATTTCCTTCGCTCGTAATACGGGGACAGGATGGCTTAATTGGGCTGTACGGGCGGATTTGACCATTTCTCCCAATTCCGTTTTACTAATGTCATCATAGGCACGAGCTTGGTCAACAAAGGCCTCTAAATTGAGTTGGGGGGCTAAACTGGGAGAACCGCCGGCTAACTTCATTAATACTGACATGACAACTTTCGGATTTTGGGTAGCTAACAAAGCGGCGCGATCGCAGGTAAACTCAGCACAGCGGACCCATTCTAATAATTGTGACTGAATAGCTTGAGCCAAAACAGCACCGACATTTGGGACAATGGCAGCAGCTAAAATCAATAAATTCACAGGTGTTAAATACACGCTATGATCACATTTAAGATGACCTAATTCATGGGCAATTACAGCCTGTATCTCTTCAGAGGTGAGGATTTCAATCAAGGATGTATGAATAACCACAAAAGGCTGTTTACCTCGCATGGCAAAGGTATAAGCGTTAGGGGCTGGGTGTTGACGCACATATAACTGAGGTGGATCAATATCCAGAATTTGACAAGCTTCTAATAATAATTTGTGTAAATCAGGAAGTTGTTTTTCTCCTACTAAAATACTAGAAGCGATATTTTCCACATAAAAAACCTGTTCGGCCATGGGACCGAGCAAATTTCTCACCATCATATCTAAACCGGGAATTTGTTTGAGAGTTTTAGTAGCTTCCAAGTCCAGAGGATGACGGAATGAGTCTGCTTTTAAGCCTGTAAGCGAGGTTTTGAGTAAGGACATAGTATTTAAAGTAAGAGAAAATGTGAATTCTAGTGTTTTTGACATAACAAAACCCAAGATGATCGAGGATTTTGTTGGGTTTCCTTGCGTCAACCCAACCTACGATATGATGTTGATTTCTATGGTTCTAACTAACTTGTGCTTCAGGAATACCTACGGGACAAGCTACGTTAGTACCACCTAAACCACAATAACCACCGGGGTTTTTGGCTAAATATTGCTGATGGTATTCTTCAGCATAATAAAATTCTGGTGCATCTAAAATTTCTGTGGTAATTTTGCCATACCCAGCACTGCTGAGGGCTGGTTGATAAGCGTTCTGTGATGCTGTTGCTAGTTGTTTTTGCTCTTGTGAATAAACGTAAATTCCTGAACGGTATTGAGTACCAGCATCATTCCCTTGACGCATTCCTTGGGTGGGGTTGTGACTTTCCCAGAAAACTTTCAACAGTTGGGAATAAGTAATGATTTTGGGGTCAAACACTACTAATACTACTTCATTGTGACCGGTCATGCCACTACAGACTTCTTGATAGGTGGGGTTGGGTGTGTAACCAGCCGCATATCCTACCGCAGTGGTGTAAACTCCTTCTTGTTGCCAAAATTTGCGTTCTGCTCCCCAAAAACAGCCTAAACCAAACATAGCGGTTTCTAAGCCTTGGGGAAAAGGTGCTTGAAGACGATTTTTATTAACATAATGTTGTACTGATACTCGCATTACTTCTGCGCGTCCTGGTAAGGCTTGCTCAGGTGTAGGTATGGCTGACTTTTTGCCAAATCCGAATATTCCCATGATTTTTAATTTGTATTATGTATGATTGCTATTCTTCTTTATTGTAAAGATTTTTGTAGCTAGTACACAACGGCGTAAGTCAATCAACCATTAAAAATTTGACAAAAGCTTGTGTAATCTGCTTTTTTAATTTTTAATTTTTAATTTTTAATTCCGCACTGCGGTGCTAGTCGGAGATTTATCAACCTCAAATTCCACACCAAATACTTCTGCAAAACATTGATTGACAAAAGGACGGACTTGGTTACAGGTAATGTCAGGAATCCATCTGGCTAAACTGCTGACTGGTTTATCAATAATACCACAGGGGATAATTTGTTTAAATCCTGTCATGTCTGGACAAACATTTAAGGAAAAACCGTGCATGGTAATCCATTTACTCACTTTTATGCCGATGGCAGCAATCTTGTATCCTTCTAGCCAAACTCCGGTAAAACCAGGAATCCGTTCTCCTTTCAAGTCATAATTTGCTAAAACGCGAATTAATACTTCCTCAAGTTGACGCAAGTACCAATGCAAGTCTTGACGGTAATGACGTAAGTTTAAAATGGGATAACCTACCAATTGTCCGGGACAATGATAGGTAACTTCGCCGCCTCTTTCAATGCGATGCACATCATAATCACTTTTGTCAAGATTAAATTTAATAAATTCTGGATTTGCTGCTGTCCCCAAGGTGTAGACCGGGGGATGTTCTAGTAGAATTAAGACATCATCTAGTTCTGGATTGTGAATGCGTTCTGCAACGAGCGATCGCTGCCACTGATGAGCGGTTTCATAAGGCATTACGCCAACATTATATAGTAAACAACGGTACGGGTTCAATTGAGTGCTAGGAATCATCAGTGAATAGGTGATAAGCAAGAAAGAGGCAAGAGGGAAGACACCCGATAAGTAAGTGGGCGTTAAAAAATGTAAAAATATAATATAAACCTAACCCCCCAACCCCCTTCCCTACCAGGGAAGGGGGAGTCAAAGCCTCTCCCCTGGTAGGGGACAGGTTTGGAGAGAGGTTTTATATTTAATTGTGCCAAGCTACTTACCTCTTATTTCCCAAAAATATAACGAACAAATGTCAAGCTATGCAAAGGATCTTAAAGGAACGTCAAGGAAATATATTTTATAAACCACAAGGTGCTAGTTTGAATATATAACCTGAATGGGCGTTGGGAGAAGAGCATTAAGCTAAGACAATACCAGCTAATTTACTGACTGATGGCAACTTAAAAATTTATTTGTATCAATCAGGATCAAATTTCCCAAAATGGTTGTATTCTCTATACAATAGTGAACAAGACTGGGGGACAAGAAAAGGGTTCCTTTTAGGAACTACGGTCAGAAACGGTAAGTTCTACCGAGATTGCCTGTGGAGCGGAAAAACCTCTTAGAAGCCATTCTAAGACCGTGATGAAGCAGGAAGTAAACACTAAGGTTATCGCTGTCCAGATGTGTCTAGACTTTGGTAATTTTGGGTAAGTTTTATAGAACGGCAAGCACTCCTATTTTGGTAAAGTTCCATAGAAGTAGGCGTTTAAAAGGAATATATCTCAAAAGGCCTAATTCAATAGTTTTGCTTCAAACAGCCAATTCCTTGGTAAACAGTTGGAAACAAGACGATAAATAGCGCAAACATGAAGATGTAAGAAGTGTTAAAAATGCTAAAAGGCAATGTCTTAGGGATAGGTGGCGATTTATGCTGGTGGCAGTGATAGGCCTTACCGCAATTTCTATTCCTAACTGAAAACATCACATATAATATTGAGCGGGAGAGTTTACATGAAGCTTGTCATCCACGGTAAAAATATTGAAATCACTGATGCAATTCGTGAATATGTGCATCAAAAGATTGAAAAGGCAGTTAGTCACTTCCAGAACATCACCAATCAAGTGGATGTCCATTTAAGCGTAGCTCGTAATCCCCGAATAAGTACGAAGCAAGCGGCAGAAGTAACTATTTATGCTAATGGTAGTGTTATCCGTGCGGAGGAAAGCAGCGAAAGCTTATATGCAAGTATTGACCTAGTTGCCGACAAAATTGCTCGGCAATTACGGAAATATAAGGAAAAAAGGCAGGATCATAAAACTCAACCTATATCAACTAACGAAGTAGTAGCGCCCGAAACAGTTGCAGCGGATTTAATAGGCGATCGCACCGCTGAATTACCCCAAGAGGTTGTTCGCACCAAATACTTCTCCATGCCACCAATGACATTGGCAGAAGCGCAAGAACAACTGCAACTGGTGGGACATGACTTTTATATGTTTCATAATGCAGAAAGTGGAGAGATTAACGTCATTTATGAACGTAATCACGGCGGTTATGGAGTAATTCAACCTCGTAATAACGGTAACGGCAACGGTAAAAATGGCAAATCTGCTCATGTTGGTGTAGCAGAAAAATCTAGAGTTTAATTATCGAGAGTCAGATCCCCGACTTCTCTGAGAAGTCGGGGATCTTAATTTATGCTGCTAGTTGTTGCAGGATTTTCAATGCTTCTTCAACGTGGCCTTTAAAGTTCAACATGGAATCAAGTACATACTGAACCACACCATTTTGGTCAATCACATAGGTGACTCGGCCGGGAATAAAACCAAAAGCGGTAGTTGCACCATATTGTTTTCGGACTTTATCACCTTGATCACTTAAAAGTGTAAAAGGTAAATTGTATTTATTTGCAAACTTTTGATGAGAGTCCCTAGAGTCACCACTCACACCAATAACTTCAGCTCCAGCGGCTTGAAACACTGCATATTGATCTCGAAAAGCGCAAGATTCTACAGTGCATCCTGGTGTATCATCCTTGGGATAAAAATAGAGAACAACGGATTTTTTACCCCGAAAGTCTGCCAAGCTAACATTGTCGCCGTTTTGGGTAGGTAGACTAAAATTAGGCGCGGTATCTCCAACTTTGATAGCCATATTAAAAAATTTAAACTTCAAACATTACTTAATAAAAGTTTACCCTGTAACCTAGCTTCTAGAATTTTCCTTGATAAAGTGCATCAGGAGGAGTAAGGTGAGATCCTTAAATAAGATATTCCGTCTATGCGTCTGAGTTCCCTTGATGTGTTTCGTGGTATTACCATCGCTGCGATGATTCTTGCTAATATGGCAGGAGTTGCAGATGATGTTTATCGTCCCCTCAGCCATTCCGAATGGCACGGTTGTACACCCACTGACTTAATATTTCCCTGCTTTTTGTTCATTGTTGGTGTGGCTATGACGTTTTCTTTAGCAAAATATACCGCAGAGAACAAGCCCACCAAAGCAGTTTATTTACGCATCCTGCGCCGCACTGCGATTCTGTTTATATTGGGTTTAGTATTAAATGGTTTTTGGAATCAAGGTGTTTGGACTTTTGATTTAAGTAGTATCCGCTTAATGGGGGTATTGCAACGAATTGCTTTAACTTATCTTTTTGCATCTTTAATAGTTTTAAAATTACCTCGCAAAAGTCAATGGTTAGTAGCAGGAGGATTACTAATTGCTTATTGGTTGACAATGATGTATATTCCTGTTCCTGATTATGGTGCAGGAGTGCTAACGAGAGAAGGTAATTTTGGCGCATTTATTGACAGATTAATTATTCCCAAGGCACATTTATATAAAGGTGATGGGTTTAATTTCCTGGGAGATCCAGAAGGACTTTTTAGCACTATTCCGGCAATAGTTAGCGTTTTAGCCGGTTATTTTACTGGGGAATGGATTAAAGATAAAAAACAGGCTACTTCACAAACTAGCATGGATTTAGTCTTATTTGGTTTGTGTTGTTTGGTAATTGCAATTATTTGGGATGTGGCATTTCCCATTAATAAGAAAATTTGGACGAGTTCCTATGTTTTATTTACCACTGGTTGGGCGTTAATGTTATTAGCAGCTTGTTATGAATTGATAGAAGTGAGGTTAATTAAACGCTGGAGTAAGCCTTTTGAGATCATGGGATTAAATGCGATCGCTCTTTTTGTGGCTTCTGTATTCCTGATTAAAATCACTGCCAAAACCCAAATCGGTACAGGTGAAACTGCCGTTAGTATCTATAATTGGATTTACCAAAATATCTTTGCATCTTGGGCAGGAAATTTCAACGGCTCATTTTTGTTTGCATTTGTTACCCTGTTATTTTGGTATGGTGTTGCTGTTTTGATGTATGAGAAACGCTGGTTTATTAAAGTGTAAATAAAACTCTTGTGGGACAGGCATCTTGCCTGTCCAGTATTTTGTTATAAGTTGAAAAAATCTACCGTTTTGGACGTTTTACACCACCAGGACGTTTTACCCCAAAACCATACATATAAATTATAGGCATATTAACACGCTTATCAGAACGGTTTTCGATAATTCCCAGTTGCAGCAAATATCGCATAATTTCCCCCGGTTTTGAACTTATTTGCACTATAATTAATTAAAAAAAGCCTGTAACTATTATGTCTCAACTTAAACTTATATCTGATATTGGTACAGATTATACTCAATTACATAGTTTATTGTTCATACAAAACTGGCGAAAAGCTGATGAAGAAACTGCAAAATTAATTTTGGCTGTTGCTAACAAAAAAATATTAATAGTTCTTCTCAAACTCTCGAAAACGATAAAATTAAAACATTTCCTTGTGAGGATTTACAAATAATTGATCAACTTTGGATGTATTACAGTCAAGAACGTTTTGGTTTTAGTATTCAAAGTTTTTTGTGGGATGAAATTATTCAAGAACATAGAAAATCAGATTTTCCGAGTTTTGTCATTTTAGCTTATAAATTAGGATGGTTTTTAGAGAAAGGTTGGCTAAGTTATCAAACAAACTTAGATATAGAAACAGTACCAAAAGGCCATTTTCCACGTTGGGGTTTTGGTTTCAAAACAATAGGAGAGGAAGTAACTTGGATACCGGGAATCATGGGTCTAAAAATGTTAAGTGCAAACGTAAAAATCTTGGGATATAATGGGACTGGTCCGAGATTGGATAATATACTAAAGGAAAGAAACACTATTCTCCCCCTTGAAAATTTATTTTTTCGTATAAAAACTTGTGATTTAGTAAATACAACTGCTTACGAGCTTCCTATTTTCAAACACAAATTGCATGAAAGCCCAGAATTACAAGCTGCAATCAAGAAAATATTTGTCACTTCAGAACTTAATCAACTTGATATTGAGATTAATAATCTTCAGCAAAAAAATCACTATACTCCTAAAACAAAGACAACATTTAAAAAGCGAATAATTACATCAATTGCCCAACGACAAGGACAACCTTTGTTTCGTAAGGCTTTGCTTGCAGCCTATGATTATCGTTGTGCTATAACAGGGTTTGATGCACAGGAAGCATTGGAAGCTGCTCATATAAGACCTTACTGTGAAACTGAGGATAATGATATTTCAAATGGTTTATTACTACGTGCTGATTTGCATACTCTTTTTGACCTTAACTTAATTGTTATACATCCAAAAACGCTGAAAATATATATTGCTCCCAATTTACGAGGAACTTGTTATGAGCAAGAACTTTACAATAAGTCTCTGCGGCTTCCTATAAATCAATCAAATTTCCCCAACAGAAACGCACTTCAGTTCCGTTGTCATCAGTCTAGTTGGTCTGATTTTCTATGAGGATAAAAGCAAATACCACGCTTGACAATTTCCTCTTTTCCTTAACTTATCACCAATGCATCGTTCCTCATTCAACAATATTTGTGCATCATGTAAATGCCTTCCTGCTGCTTGTGGAAAAGAATCTTCTGACAAAATTACTCCTTAATAATTGGTTTGAAAAAAATATAGAAATGCTAAAAATGAGTCCGCAAACGCGGACTTTTACTCAACCAAATCAACCCATCAATTAAACCACAACCTCTTCCGCTTCCAACACATTAATCTCATCTAAAATCCGCCAAATTTCCTGCATCATTGCATCTAAACCAGTGCGAGTTACCGCAGAAATTATAAAAACTGGCGCTAAAGCCAGATGATTTAATTGCATAGCTAAAGCTTCCAAATCAACAGTTTCTCTATCAACAGCATCTATTTTATTCAAAGCTAAAATCTGCGGACGTTTAGCTAAACCTCGTCCATAAGCTTTCAGTTCTTCCTGAATAGTATGGAAATCAGCAATGACATCTTCACTTGTCGCATCAATTAAGTGTAATAAAACCCTTGTCCGTTCAATGTGACGCAAGAAATCATGACCTAAACCCGCACCATGAGAAGCACCTGCAATTAAACCGGGAATATCAGCAAAAACAGTACCATCACCCGTGGGTTTTTTTACCACACCCAAATTAGGAATTAAGGTAGTAAAAGGATAATCAGCGATTTTCGGACGTGCGGCTGATAAAGAAGAAATTAAAGTAGATTTACCCGCATTTGGTAAACCAATAATTCCTACTTCTGCTAGCAATTTCAACTCTAAACGTAATACCTTTTTTTCCCCTTCCAATCCGGGAAGTGCATATTCGGGGACGCGGTTACTATTACTCAAAAAATGTTGGTTTCCTAGCCCACCTTTACCACCTTTAGCAACCTGAAAACTTTGACCAGGTTCAACTATATCGCATAGTAAAGCACTCGTTGCCGCATCATAAACAGAAGTACCACAGGGAACTTCAACAATTAAATCTTTTCCACCTGCACCGGTACAATTATTCGGTCCACCACGTTCTCCATTTTGCGCCTTAAACAAATGCTTATATCGAAAATCTAACAAGGTTTGGAGGTTGCTATCACCCACAAAAATGATTGAACCGCCTCTTCCGCCATTACCACCGGAAGGACCACCTGCTGGTACATATTTCTCTCTGCGGAAAGCAACAATACCATCGCCTCCGTCACCTGCTTCTACTTCAATTACTGATTGGTCTATAAATTGCATAATTTAGTCAGTTGTCAGTTGTTAGTTGTTAGTTGTCAGTTGTCAATTACGCTAACAACTGACTACTAACAACTAATTTAAATATAAGGTGTAACATCCTCGCCACAGTCGTCTGCTAGGTAGGAAAGGGCGCGAAAGCGTAAACCTACCATTTGTTCATAAAGGGGGTTAATTTTACACAATGGCGGAATATGAACTATTTTCCGCCCGAATAGAGTTACATCTCTTTCAAAGGGACACTGGGAAGGAATCATCTTACACAAAAATTTCGCCACTCTGGGGTCTTGAATATCTAAACCGTCTAACCACTGACGCAAGGGACGTAAAGCGTCTGGGTGTGGGGCTTGAAGTCCAGTAGAGGGGAAATTGTTTGTTTGTGAGGTATCTTCTAGGGTCTGACGTAAAGCCGTGAGTAAACTTTCTTGCAGTTCTAATTTTTGACACAATTGCTGAAGTAGGTCATCTTCACTAGGTGAGTATATACCATCAGCGATCGCTACCATTACCGCTGTCCGCAAGAAATTTTCCGCTACAGGCGTACCTTTACCCAATATAGCCGCTAATTCATCTGGTTCAATTATCTCTAGAGTATTCCAATCAACAGCAGGGGCTAATTCATCTTTGGTCAGATTAGTAATTAATTCCTGTTCTTGAGTATCAAAGTTACCATCAGCCCAAGCAATAGTCAGTAATCCACGTAACCAAGCAATAATTTGTTCGCTACTGTAAGGAGTTTGAGCAGTAGTTGTCATAAAAACTCAGTCCTGTAATTTTTATTAGTCAATATTAAGTTACCTTGAAGATAACTAAATTTCTGTACATTTAATTGGTAAAAATAAAGTAAATGTAGTCCAACATGATCAGGAATTTTGTTGGGTTTCCTTGCTTCAACTCAACCTCCGAGATCAGGACTTTTTAGCCCGAACTAAGCAGTATTGATTCACAACGGCATAAAATATGGATATAATTAATTATATTTATCATTAATTAGGTATAAAGTATGTTCTCCTTTGGTATTGAACATGAAGTTGCTTTTCTCAATCATCAAGGAAAATTCGCAGATTTCCAGAATACAAAATTTGCAGATTTTCAGCAAATTGTTGACAAATTACCTATCTATCCCACTGACTACCCACAATTAAGAGTTGGTGATGCTGGGATTAAGAAAAAGCGGTGGTATATTGAAGGATTTGAAAGATTTAGCGACTCTGAAGAAGTAATTGACTGTGTAGCTAAAGGTATTGAAATTAGAACAACTATCCACTCTACTATTCAAGGAGCAATTGATGAATTAACCGCAAGTTTTATTTTATTACGTGATGTTGCTGCTAACTTTGGGTTTTCACCTGTTTTAGCCAGTTTTAATCCCTATACTTGCGTATTTAAACCACAACCCCCATTAAATGATTTTGAAATTAGGCAATTACAAGCTTATCCAGATGAACAAACTGCTCATATTTATATGGTTTCCTATGGACCAGATTTAAATATTTCTATGGCAAATTTATCTACTGAAAGGTTAATTGACATTGGTAAAAAGTTAACTTATTACAGCCCTTACATCATTCCTTTTAGTTATAGTTCTCCTTTTTATAATGGTGGTTTATGGGAAGGTTTATCAGTGAGGACATTTATTAGAACAGGAAAAAGATCCGCAACATTAGTTTTTTTAGAAACAGCAGAAGAACTGATTAAAAGTGTGCCTTCATTAACAAAAATTGCCCGCATTCCCTCAGAAGTAGGACGGATAGAATTTAAAGCTTGTGATAGTTGTGATAATTTCGCTATTTATGCAGGTTTATTAGCTTTATTAAAAGGTTTAGTATTAGATGAAACTTTACCAGGTAGAGCTATGATACCTGATGCTAATTTACACCAAATTTCGGCAAAATCAGGCTTTGAAAATGAAGACATTTTCCTTAACTCTTACAAACTTTTACAAGTTGCTGAAATTGCCCTTAAAGATGATCCCGATCTTGAATTTTTAACTCCATTAAAAGTCATTTTATCCGAGAAAAAAACAAAATCTCATGAATTAATTCAGTTGTTCCAAAATTTAGGTTCAATTGAAGCCACTCTCAAGAAAAGTTATAACAGGTAATAGGTAATATTTA
>NZ_VIKZ01000008.1:56437-107625 GCF_009711985.1 Dolichospermum sp. UHCC 0260
ACTTTTTCTTTTCCTCCTTTTCCTGACTAGGAGGAATTTGTTCAATAGGAATTAGTGATTCCATCACAGTTTTCACAATTGGTGCAGCTACTGTAGAACCATAGGCATTTTCTCCCTTTGGTTCATCCACAACTGCAAACACTACATAACGAGGAGATTCCACGGGCAAAATAGCGACAAAACTGGTAATTCTTGCACCCTTAATATATCCACCATTAGGACTAGCTTTTTGGGCCGTTCCCGTTTTTCCACCAATGCGATATCCGGAAATTTTTGCAGCTTTACCAGTACCCACATTCACTACTGTTTCCATCATTTCCACAACCTTTTGAGTAGTTGTAGCTGAAAAAATTTGCCGTGGTTCTGGGAGAGTCAGTGAATAGTGCGTTACTCCTTGACTATCAATTAATCCTCGGACTACATGAGGTGTCACTAATTTGCCCCCATTAGCTAATGCACCATGTAGTTGTACCAGTTGTAGTGGAGTTAGAGAAAAACCTTGTCCAAAAGATGTTGTGGCTGGTTCAATGGTTGAAGAGATAAATTGTTCTTGACTTTTTAGTTGACCCATAACTTCAAAGGGTAAATCCGTTTCAACTTTTTGTCCTAGTCCTAAACGTTCTAGCCAGTTGTAGTATATGGATGGTTTTAATCGTTGAATGATTCTCACCATGCCAATGTTACTAGAAGTTTGTAAAATCTCAGGAATAGTTAATCGGCGATAACCAGTTTTTTCGGCATTTTTGATCGTATGTATCCCGATTTTAATCGAACCAGGATCTTCAAAAGTATCGTCTGGTTTGATTGCACCATTTTCTAGAGCGATCGCCACATTTACAGGTTTAAAAGTTGATCCCGGTTCATAAAGATCAGCCACAGTCCAATTTCTAAACAGAGAAATATCAGATTTAGCATATTGATTTGGGTTATAGGTAGGTTGGGAAACCAAAGCAAGTATTGAACCATCAACCGCATCCATGACAACCACTGCGCCTCGTTTGGCACTAAATTTAGTCATTTGTTCTTTTAATGCCCCACGGGCTACCCGTTGCACACGGCTATCAATAGTTAATTGCAGTTTTAAATCATCAAAATGCAGAAATCCCTCAGTCGCATAATCCGGCATCAATGACCCATTACCAGACTTACTCATCCGAACTGTTTGTCCAGAACGTTCTAGTAACTTTTCCTGACTATATTCCACACCAGCCTGACCACGACGGTCAAGATTAACATAGCCCACCACATCTGCCACCAAATCATCTTGGGGATAAAATCGAGAGTATTTTTGAATAAACTCGAACCCATTCAAGCGGAGTGATATCAACTTATCAGTAATATCTTCAGAAACACCAGAAGCTAGTAAAATTCCACTGCGTTTACTTTGGAATATTTTAACTAAATCAGCCTTTTCTCTGCCAATAACTGGAGCAATTTTCTCAGCAATTTCCTCCTGGGATAGATCAAATAACTTGGGATGGCTATAGACATTATAAACAGGACGGTCAATAGCCAATATATTATTACCCCGATCTACTACCGGACGACGGGGCATATAAGGGCGTAAATTGACCATTTGCTGGTTTCGTGCCTTTTGAGTCAGCTTTTTTCCCTGAACAATTTGTAACTGATATAAGTTAAATGCCAACCCTAGCATAGCAATCATTAACACACCCCACACAGCCAACAATCGTAATTTAATATTGGGTGGGTTTTCCGGTATTTTCGGATCAATATTTCCTATTTGAGTTTGTTTAGAGAACTTTCGTTGTCGTCTGAATTCTAAATTACGTAAATTTCTCAATTTTGTTTTAATTGATGACTTCACCATTAGAGCAACATATAAGTTAGGGAATAGGAAATAGAAAGAATTTGACCAATTACCAATTAATATCCTAATGGAGAAGGAGGTTCAGGTTGTAATTCTGGTTGAGAAGTTGAAAATGACGATTTGGGATAATTATTAGATGTTGGTGGTAAGAAAATTGTCCCTTCAGAAGTTGGTGATACCATTTCCGTCCCAGGCTGTTCGGCTTCCTGTGCCATTTTGCTAGTCAGTGTCGCATTGGCAGTATTTAACTGTCGCTCATGACGTTGTAAGCTTTGTAGTTTACGGTACGAGTCACTCCAAAGCTCTTGAGAATATACTGTACAACCATAAACTATTAATGTCGCTACCACTAATAAAAATGTGAAAACGGATGAATAGCGATTAACTGTATACATACGTAGCAACCATGTTGGCATAGTCGCAGCATTACTCATTTTATTTAGAGTAGCAGTTGATTGTTTATCGGTCCCGGTAGGTTGTTTTTTACTCGTTTCTAAGCTGGAAATGCGGTTTGCTGTCTTATTTCTGCGAGAACCTAAAAAATTTAAATTTATCCAAGCATTCCGGGAAATAGGTGATTTAACTGCTATCGGTTCACTCAGAAGTCGGGAGAAATTCTGTGTCTTTTTATTCGGACTTCGAGAACGTCGTCTATTCAATGACAAAGGAAACTTGCCCCATAACCAGGCATTTTTTGGGGAAACTGCTGATTTACGTTCAAAAACCATAATTTTTCTGATGGTAAATACTTTATTTTTGACTTGATTGAATTTTACAAGAAAGACTGGGAAGTTTGAAAGCCCCTGAATAAGCATTGCGTAGCAATGCCTTATATGCTTTAGACAGGGGATGAAAAGCGACTCAGGTGGTTTTAACCTAAAGTTGCATTAATTAGATCAAGAATTTGAAGCTATTCTAACTCTTAATCATGATCTATTCGTGTTACATATAATCTACAAAAATGTTACAAAAAAGAATGAGTTGAAATATGTAATCAAAAAGTCCTAAAAAAAAATCAATAAATAAGGTATCTTATTCAACAGGCTGCATATTTTATTGCCACAATTGGTGAAAGAGGAGTTATGAAGACAAGAATTTTTGGTTTGGCTCTAATGTTAAGTCTGGCTACCATGCTTGGAGCTTGTGAAGGTGGTAGTGAACCAGCAGGTACTACCAGTTCTCCAGCAGCAACCACAGGTGGCGAACCAGCAGATACTGGTGCTACCCCTGCGGCGACAACCTCTCCTGCGGCGACAACCTCTCCTGCAGCGACAACCTCTCCTGCGGCGACAACTTCTCCTGCGGCGACAACCTCTCCTGCGGCTACTCCCAAAAAACCTTAGTATAGGGTAATACATCGCCCTCGTGATTAGTTGACTCTTTAAAAATTATTTTTCACAAAACTCTACTGAGAAAGTTAGGATAATTTGTGGATAAAGACTAAAGATTCAACTGCCTAATGGTATCAAGTTGGGTAAAAAACAGGAACATTCATCAGGTTTTGCTTCTGGGCTAGATTCAGTTCTCGCCCAGTTTGATTTTTTTTATGTTCGTTTTCACTTAGTCTAGAACCTAAAAGCTCTCCTTACGAGTAAGGTCAATCAGAGAGCGAATTATCAGCAATTAACGCTGTTTGACCAAGGTTAAACTACGTTACTTGTGTATCTCAGTAACCAAGTAAGATCAATGTATGTTGTTACTGCAATTTAGTACATCTCATTATTGTCGCAAAGCCCGATTGGCATTGGGTTATAAGAGAATTAGTTATCAAGTTGAAAATTTAACTCCAGGGCTGCATATTTTAAAGGTCAAGCCCTTAACTGGGTTAACAACACTACCGGTACTGTTACCCCAAATTGTCGGACAACCCCAAACTATTGCTGACTCTACAGAAATTTTCAAATTTTTAGAAGGCTATCAACCTGAACCTGCTCTATTTTTACCCAATTCAGAACAGCAAACTCAAGCTGCGATGTTGGAAGATTGGTTAGATGAAAGTATAGGAACAGCTACTAGGTTTGTATATTATCAATTTCGCGCTAGTGAAGGTAAGTCAATTGACCCTTCGCTATTTAGCCAAATGGTGATTAAAATAGTTAGACAACAATATGGTATTAATGATACTACCGTTGAATTAGCGCGAAAAAGACTCGCCAATGCTTTGTTAGTATTATCTGCATATTGGCAAAAAAGTGATTATTTAGTGGGTAGCCGCTTGAGTATAGCTGATATTGCGGCGGCGGCTTTATTGAGTCCTTTAGCATTGATTCCCGATTATCGTCAGGAGTATCCACAGGTTTTTGAACGAATTATCAATATCCACCAGCTATGTGCTGAACCATTACCACCTGGACTTGAGAAATTAAAAATTAGAAATTAAAAATTAAAAAAAATAGAATTTAGAACTCCAAGAGAAATTGATGAAACGCATACTGCTGCTTATTTTGGGCTTTACTACTAGCATTTTAGTCGCTTTAAGTGGTCATAGTGGTAAAGCAGTGATGGCATTACCACCACAAGAAGATATACCAGAAGATATATTGCGGACAGAGATCATTCTAACAGTGCGATCGCCCATTGATGGCAGAATCCTCACGCCCGCAGAATATGCCGAATTGCAAGCACAAATCCAAATAAGTCCACCACCACGTTTAGCCTCCGGTATCCGCGATAAAGTATTTTTGCTGCAACTACGCAAAACATTATTACAATTTTTCCCATTTTTAAGTATTTAATTAGGGAATAGGGGGTAGGGGAGGTGGGGGAGGTAGGGGAGGTGGGGGAGGTAGGGGAGGTGGGGGAGGTAGGGGAGGTGGGGGAGGTAGGGGAGGTGGGGGAGGTAGGGGGGAGAAAGAATTTTCCCAATAGACATCTCCGGTAAAGATTGTAGAGACGTTCCATGGAACGTCTCTACATGGGTTTCATGTCACGCATATTTAATTTTCGGAGATGTCTAATGACCACTGACCAATGACCAATGACCACTGACAACTAACAACTGACAACTGACAACTGACAGTGGCGACAAAGATGCAAGAATATGAATAGTTAAAAAGTAGATTTAGTTAATCACCATATATCACATAGGTAGCTTCATGTCCACAACCACAGTCGCCCCTGAACAGGTTAATCGCATTGTTGGCAATCAACATCACGATCCCTTTGAAATTCTGGGTTCTCATCTCATCGAGCAAAATGGTAAAACTGTCTGGGCTGTGCGAGCCTATCTCCCAAATGCCAGCGCTGCGTGGGTAGTAGTTCCAGAGGAACGGAAAGAATACCCAATGGATACAGTGCATAATCCACACTTTTTTGAATGCACCATTGAAACCCCAGAACTAAAAAATTATCAGTTACGCATTAAAGAAGGGGAACATGAGCGAGTGGTTAATGATCCCTACGCTTTCCGTTCTGCCAAATTAACAGAATTCGATCTACATTTATTTAGTGAAGGCAACCATCACCGCATTTACGAGAAATTGGGAGCGCACTCCACAGAAGTAGATGGTGTCAAAGGCGTTTATTTTGCCGTTTGGGCCCCCAATGCCCGCAACGTTTCCTTATTGGGAGATTTTAACCTGTGGGATGGACGCAAACACCAGATGCGGAAAGGACACACAGGCATTTGGGAATTATTTATTCCCGAAATAGGTGTAGGAGAACATTACAAATACGAAATCAAAAATTTTGAAGGACATATTTACGAAAAATCTGATCCTTACGGTTTCCAGCAAGAACCCCGGCCAAAAACAGCATCTATTGTTACTGACTTAACTTCCTACACCTGGAAAGACGAAGACTGGCTGGAAAAGCGGCGACACAGTGACCCCTTGAGTCAACCCATTTCCGTTTACGAAGTCCATTTAGGTTCTTGGTTACACGCTGCTAGTGCTGAACCTGCCAAATTACCCAATGGGGAAACTGAAGCTGTAGTTGTCGTTTCTGAACTAAAACCCGGCGCTCGGTTTCTGACTTATCGGGAACTAGCAGATAAACTCATTCCCTACGTTAAGAAATTAGGATATACCCATTTAGAACTCCTCCCAATTGCCGAACATCCCTTTGATGGTTCTTGGGGTTATCAAGTAACCGGTTATTTTGCGCCTACTTCCCGTTTTGGGACACCCGAAGACTTCATGTACTTTGTGGACGAATGCCATAAAAATGGTATTGGTGTCATTGTAGACTGGGTTCCTGGTCACTTCCCCAAAGATGGTCATGGTTTAGCCTTCTTTGATGGTAGTCACTTGTATGAACACTCTGATGCTCGCAAAGGTGAACATAAAGAATGGGGGACTTTAGTATTTAACTACAATCGCCATGAAGTCCGTAATTTCCTAGTGGCTAATGCCCTGTTCTGGTTTGATAAATACCACATTGACGGAATTCGCGTTGATGCGGTTGCTTCCATGCTCTACCTTGATTATTGCCGAGAACCAGGAGAATGGTTGCCTAACGAATACGGTGGTAGAGAAAATTTAGAAGCTGCTGATTTTTTACGTCAAGTTAATAGCTTGCTGTTTAGTTATTATCCTGGTGTGCTTTCCATTGCGGAGGAGTCCACATCTTGGCCAATGGTATCTTGGCCTACCTATACGGGCGGATTGGGCTTTAATTTAAAATGGAATATGGGCTGGATGCACGATATGCTGGATTACTTCAGCATGGACCCGTGGTTTCGTCAGTTCCATCAAAATAACATCACCTTTAGTATGTGGTATAACCACAGCGAGAACTTCATGTTAGCTCTTTCCCATGATGAAATCGTCCATGGTAAGAGTAATATGATCGGTAAAATGCCCGGTGATGAATGGCAGAAGTTAGCTAATATCCGTTGTTTGTTTACTTATATGTTCGCTCACCCCGGCAAGAAAACCATGTTTATGAGCATGGAATTTGGTCAGTGGAGTGAGTGGAATGCTTGGGCTGATTTGGAATGGCATCTATTACAGTTTGAACCACACCGACAGTTAAAGGATTTTTTCCAGTCTCTTAATCATTTTTACCGTTCTGAACCTGCTTTATACACTCAAGATTTTGACCAAGCGGGGTTTGAGTGGATTGACTGTACTGATAACCGCCATAGTGTGGTTTCCTTTGTCCGTCGTGACAAGAATTCTGACGATTTTATGATTGTGGTTTGTAATTTTACACCTCAACCTCATTCTCATTATCGGATTGGTGTGCCTGAAAAGGGTTTTTATACTGAGTTGTTCAATAGTGATGCTCGTCAGTATGGCGGTAGCAATATGGGCAATTTAGGTGGTAAGTGGACTGATGATTGGTCTTTGCATAATCGTCCTTATTCTTTAGATTTGTGTTTACCTCCTTTGGGTGTATTAATGCTCAAGTTGGATAAACAGAAATCTGCACAGGTGATGGAATAATACTTTAGGGTGGGCAATGCCCGCCCTATATTGTTTTTACAGCACTGCCCGGTATTATGAAGTATAAGAACCGCCCCATAACCCCCAATTCTGGGGGAACAAGAATTTGAAATTCCCCCAAACTTGGGAGATTTAGGGGGCGAAATAGGCACAAAACGAAGATAGATAGGACTTGTGTGTACACCGTAGCTTAGAAAGGGGGGAAATTAATCAAAGTCCCCCTTTTTAAGGGGGATTTAGGGGGATCTAGAAGGCTTATAGTTATAACTAGCAACTTGGGTTAGTTAAAAAATCCTCAAACTTTCCTTGCAAGCTGTCTATAGCCAGTGCATGATTTTTGGTAATTCGGTAACAACTGGTTCAAGCAGATAGTGAAAATGATTCCCTCTCAGAAAAATTAACCAGATGTAAATTACACATTGGGTATTGGGTAGACTAAATAATTTAATTACAAAACTTCTTCTACCTCAAAGTAAGGTAAAACAATATAATGATGATCTTCTGTTCCTTGATAGCGGGCTGTTTGATAATAATCATCATCCCGTTCAACTCGGAAGACAGTATAACCTTTTCCAAGTAAAGAATTATTTTGACAACACAAATTGTTTAGTTCATCTTCTCCTCTGTTAGAAAGGATACTAACAATACAATTTACATTCCTAGAATCTTTCCAATCAATTTTTTTGGAACTACGTAAATATAGTTGTCCCCATTCATGGGTATAGTTTTCTATAAATCTACGCCCAGATTGAGCAATTATATCTCTATAACTCAAATACAAATCCTTTGGTTCTAAAAACCATTGATAGCGAATACTATCAGGTAAATCAAGTCTATCTATGACAATCTGTTGAATATAAGGAGAATTAATATTAGTCAACACTTGTATTAATTCAGGATGTCTTAATTGTATTTTTTTGGGAAAGAGAATATATAACTCTTCTTTAGCTCTGGTAAAACCTACATATAACTTTCTAGCATGGTTTTCTAGTTCCCTTGGAGCAGCATAACCATTTCCTAAAACAAAAACATGACTAAATTCTGAACCTTTCGCACTATGGAAAGTAGAGAGAATCACCTTTCCTGGTCTTAACAAACGCGCTTCTTCTAACAAATAGACTATATCTTCCTGTGTCATTTCCGAAGATTCTGGTAAGGCGTGTAACAAAGCAGCCCAAGCAGCATCACAATCACTATAACCTAATTTTTGACGTAACTTTTCCAGATGATATTTAGGTTTAGAAACTCGCAAATCCGGTACTTTTTTTAATTCCTCTAAAATAGCTTGTCCAATCCGGCTATTACCAGGACGTAAATCATCTTCATTACTAAAAAATTGATAGGCTATATCTTGATCATTTCCCCAGCGTTCTTTGAGAATATGTTGTAAAAAACGCAAGTCTTTCCACTGATGAGCTAAAACCGCAATATTTTCTTTTGGTAGGTTTGGATCTGTCAGAATCTCAGCAATTTTATCTGCTATCCATGATGCTGCATGATATGGGTGATGATATTCACCCCACAATATTTTTCCTGGTTTATCATTATTGACAGATTCTATTCTTTGCTCAATTCCTTTGAGTCTTTTTTTATGAGATATTGCTTTTTCAATAAATCTATTAGCAAATTCAACAATTGTAGGACGTGAACGGTAATTTTGGATGAGAGGAATTATTGCTGTATTTGGTATATTGTAATCTTGACAAAAACGCCGAATAAACTGAATATCAGCACCAATAAACTCGAATAAATTTTGATCATCATCTCCTACTGCCATCAAGAAACTTTTTTGGCTTTCGTCTTCATCTTGACGATCAAATCCTGCTAAAAGTTTAATTATTTGGTATTGTGCATCATTCACATCTTGATATTCATCTACTAAGATGTATTGGTATTGTGGATGATTATCTGGGTCATGTAGATGCTCAATTAATTGATTTAACAGCCAATTAAAAAATTTTTCTCCCTGCTCATCTTGAGGTGCATCACTCCTTTTCTTTCCGGTGAGTTTCATAGCAAGTGCGTGGAAAGTTAAAGCATCTACTTGACTTCCATATTGGCCTAAGAGTTGGTAGAGCCGTTTTCGTACTTCAGCCGCAGCCGTGCGGTTGTAAGCTAAAACTAAAATCTTTGCTGGAGGTACACCCCTTGCTGATATTAAATAACTTACACGGCTAACAATGGTATGGGTTTTACCTGAACCTGGTCCAGCCAGTACCAATAAGGCACGACTGTAATCATCTGTAACAATTTGTTTTTGTGTTGGGTTCAGGTCTTTTAGTATTTTTTGTGAAATGGGTGAGTTACGAAATCCTCCTTCTAAATTTTTAAATTCTGGGAAATATTGCTGATCAAATTCATCCGAAGATTTTGTAAAATAATCTTTTAAAATTTCAATACGCTTTTCTTGTTTGATTCCTATTGTGAGTAATTTTTCCATTGCGTGGATGCGGCGCATTTTTTGTTCATAATGTTTATCAAGGTCTGTATATACTCCTTTAGACCAATTTTTTTGAGGTTTTACCGGTCTTAAACGATAAAGCATTTCTGTAGCTAAATTACCTCGACCCATTACTACTAAATTTAGGCGTTGCATCAAAGACAAAACTTCCGAAATATTATTGATTTCGTAATTTTTGCTTTCCAACAAATTTTCTAATTCTGCCAAATCAAGTATTTGGCTATCTGTTCTTGTCCATCGCTTTTGTGTAAATAGTATATCTAAACATTCTTCAACCATATCAATTTCTTTGCATTCCCTGTCTAACTCTTGATTAGCGGTTTTTAACCATTCAGTTCGTCTTTCTTCTTGTTTCAAAAATAAATGGATTGTGTCACGCCCTTGTTTACTATAATTAACTAATTTTAATCCTTTCAGAAATTGCAAAGATTCTGTTAGGGTTGCTTTTTTATCTATATCTAGCTGTTTTAAATCCTGCTCTACAGCATCTTGATAAATTTTGATATATCCTTCTTCCTCTAATTCTGGTGATTCTTGTTCAAGCCAATCCAAAAAACATTTAGTGCTTACGTAAAATTGATTTGATTTTTTTCTAGTTCCTGTATTTAGTTTAAAAGCTATTTCATATTTCCAATTCGCAAATCCGTCTTTAACAAATTGACGAATAGACTTAACAACATCCAAAGGTGATATACCTATTGATAGCGATATGTCGCGTACATCTAGTTGAATATTTTTTTCAGGATGCCTCAAGCCAATTTCTAACAAAAAATTGCCTATGGTTTTACTACTATTATTTAACTTATTAACTTCTTCTTGGTTCAGTTCTTTTTTGAGGCTAATATTGAGGTAGCAAGGACAAGATTCTTCTTCCTTAATTAGTCCAGCTTTTTCTAAATAATAAATAGCTACTCTTGTTTGAGTTGCTAAAATTTCTTCATCTTCTTGATTTAAAGGAGTGGCAAAATCTAAAGCACTAACCCAGGCTTCTCCTGTTTTTTCTTTTTTTAGTCTTTCTTTAATGATATCCCGGCAACCCCGAAGTGCATTAAGACTAATTTGCGATCGCACTTCCTGATCAAAAATCCACTCAAAATCATCTGGATGCCAAAATAAATAAGCTGAACCTTTCTCATTTTCTTTCCGTGCAAGTCTGCCAATTTCCTGAAGATAAGCCTCTGGAGTTCTGGGTGGTGCAACATGAATCACAGTATGAATACTTTCTCTATCAATACCCATTCCAAAAGCATTAGTAGCCACTACTACATCAATTTCACCTGATTTAAAAGCTTTAATAACCTGTGTTTTATCAAAAATTCGAGAATGGAAAAATTTTGCTTTAAACCCACAACTATTAAGTGCTTGAGCATATTTTTCCGCCATCCGGCGAGTAGGAACATAAACAATAGCTACTCCCGAACCTTTACCTTTTGCTAAATACTCTTTAGTTTTCTGAAATCGCTTTGAGTTGGGAATATCATCTATTGATTTAGGTCTTTCTACTATTTCTACATAGGATGTAATTTCTGGTCGCCATTTAAAAGATTCTTCCCCTATAGGTAAACGCTCAAATGAACCTTGTACTAAAGCACCAAGTTTTTCTACAGTATCTTTAATATCTTGTTCTACTTTTTGTGTTGCAGTAGCAGTGACTAAACCAAACTTAATAGAATGATTTATAGAATTATTTTTAGATTTATAAAATTCCTGAAGACCATTAGCAATTCGCAAAAAATCCGGTCTAAAATCATGCCCCCATTGGGAAAGAGTATGTGCTTCATCTAATACCCACATTTCTGGTAAACGATGTTTTAAAATGCGTTTAATGGTTGGTTGTCGTAGTCGCTCAGGAGATAAATAAAGAATATCTATTTTACCATTCCAAACACCATCAATTACATTCCGTTGTTTTTCTAAAGTTTGATTTCCTGCAATCATTTCTACTCGCTCTACATAATCATGTAATCCTTGTTTTTCTAATATTTTTTTCAAGTTGTCCACTTGGTCTTCCATAAGTGCCTGGAGGGGAGAAACGATAATGGACAAACCCCGACGATAGCGAGAAAAGATAAGTGCAGGAAGTTGAAAAATAATACTTTTACCGCCTCCTGTGGGTAAAATTCCTAAAGGTACTGTTTCTCCCTTTAATAGTGCCTGAATTATTTCTAGTTGATGTTTACGGAATTTATTATGATTAAAAAAATATTTAAGTTCTTTTTCCAGATTATCTTTATCAACTGGAATAGAAAATGCTTGATTTTCAGCTTCCCTAAAAGTAGAAAATTCATTTTCTAACCAAACAGGGCGGCGTTTTTCAGGCTGATTTAGCTGATATAACCAATTTAAAAATACCACTGCACCTAAATTTTCAATTTTTCTTGGTAGTCCTTGCAGATAATTTTCTAAAGCCGCAATATTTAATTTAGTATGTTTTAATGTATCCCATTCTGTTTGTTCTATTGATTCAATTTTACCAATTAGATCGCGGGGATAACCAGGAGGAAGTAATTGCCATGCCCAATAACGTACTAATTTAGGTAAATTATTACATATATCTTTGTAGATACTATAACTTTCCCAAGCATCTTCTATCGGATTACTTAACCCTAATTCTTCACGATAGAGTTTGTTTAACTTGTGTTGTGATTTTCCTACAAAAAACAGGCTAGATACTTCTAAAGTGTCACAAATTTTTGCATTAAGTTCTGCTGGTTTTTTACGTTTTGCCCTTGTATAAAGATGAGGTATATCATGATAACGAATATTATGCCCGATAATAACTTGAGCCTGTTCAATTCGTTCTAAAATTTGGGTTATAATAATATCAGTAGGATATTGATAATGTTCTTCTCCTGTGGAAGATATCAAGGCTATTTCAGTAATGTTCCATTTATCTTTTTCAATATTTATTCTCTCAATGTCAAGTAAAACACAGCCAGAGGGCAGTGAATTGATAGGTGAATCTGCCTTGACAATGCTGTTATCACCACTGGTATTATTTTTATCGTTTTTACTTATTACCATATTCCCTCTATGTAAAAGCAGATTTTTTAATTGATGAACGTCGTGTCCGCATGATTGCTGCTAGACTTAATCTCCATTATACCGGAATTTTAGGAGTTTTAGTAGAAGCCAAAAGTCAAGGTTTCATTTCTACTGTTAAACCTCTGTTAGATGATCTTATTAATAAAGCAGGATTTTGGGTTGCTGAACCTTTGTATAAAAGTGTCTTACGGCTAGTTAATGAAACAAAGTAAAATCAGGTCAGAAGATTATGGGTAATTATTGAATCATAGATGCGATCGCTTAAAGTTAATTTATGGCAAAATGCGATCGCCAGGTAAATGCACAGGCTAACACTTAGTTTCTAGATTTACAAAAACATTACATAGCGTGAGAATATCAGCCTATAAATTTTCTCAACAAAAGCACCCACTACTAGATATAATTTTCTGTAAGTTGAAAAAAACATTAAGATTAGCGTAAAAATTACATTAAAATAAAGATTACGCTTCTATTAAACTGACTAGCTAAATACCCAAATTAGGAGGAATATATATGGCTCTCGTACCAATGCGGTTGCTTTTGGATCACGCTGCTGAACACGGTTATGGTATCCCCGCTTTTAACGTCAACAACTTAGAGCAGATTCAAGCAATCATGAAGGCTGCGGTGGAAACAGATAGCCCCGTAATCTTACAAGCTTCTCGCGGCGCTCGTAACTATGCCGGAGAAAACTTCCTCCGTCACCTGATTTTGGCTGCGGTAGAAACCTATCCTGAGATTCCCATTGTCATGCACCAAGATCATGGTAATGCTCCTTCTACCTGCTATTCAGCTATCAAGAACAACTTCACCAGCGTCATGATGGATGGTTCTTTGGAAGCTGACGCTAAAACCCCTGCCAGCTTTGAATATAACGTGAGAGTTACCAGCGAAGTTGTCAACGTTGCTCACTCTTTGGGTGTCAGTGTTGAGGGTGAATTGGGTTGTTTGGGTTCTCTAGAAACCGGCGCGGGTGAAGCTGAAGATGGTCATGGTTTTGAAGGGACTCTTGACCATTCTCAACTATTAACTGACCCTGATGAAGCTGTTGACTTCGTAGAAGCAACTCAAGTAGATGCTTTAGCTGTTGCTATCGGCACAAGTCACGGTGCTTACAAGTTTACTCGTAAGCCTACAGGTGAAATCTTGGCTATTAGCCGCATTGAAGAAATTCACCGCCGTTTACCTAACACCCACTTGGTAATGCACGGTTCTTCTTCTGTACCTGAAGATTTATTGGCACTCATTAACCAATATGGTGGCGCTATTCCTGAAACCTACGGTGTACCTGTGGAAGAAATCCAAAAAGGTATCAAGAGTGGTGTGCGTAAGGTAAATATTGACACCGATAACCGTTTGGCTATTACTGCGGCTGTGCGTGAAGCTTTGGCTTCTAATCCCAAGGAATTTGATCCTCGTCACTTCCTCAAGCCTTCTATTAAATATATGCAAAAGGTTTGTGCTGACCGTTATGTACAATTTGGTACTGCTGGTAACGCAAGCAAGATTAAGCAAGTTTCTTTAGAAGATTATGCTGCTAAGTATGCTAAAGGCGAATTAGCAATGAGAGCGGCTGCTAAAGTTTAATTTGGCAGTATGAGAATTAGGGCATAGCATTGCTATGTCCCTACAACAATAAACCAGGTAACGTTAATGTTTCCTGGTTTTATTAATTAATGTGATAGACTTAAGTAATGGCATAAATAAGGCTATCTGTTATGACTACCAATTTACAATCTACATCCTTGAGTAGTTATCTTTATGAGCAGGATTATTGTTCGTGGCTAGAAACGACAGCTAAGTTATTGCGTAATCATCAATTAGATCACGTTGATTTTGAGCATTTGATTGAAGAAATAGAGGACATGGGGAAAGAGAAAAGACGTGAACTTAAAAACCGACTCATAGTTTTACTCATGCACTTACTCAAGTACCAATATCAACCTAAAAAACGTTCTTCTAGTTGGGTAAGTACAATTTGGGAACAGTTTTATCAAATTGAATCTTTATTGGAGGATAGTCCTAGTCTCAAACCTTATTATTTAGAAATATTTTCTGATTGTTATTTAAAAGCAGTTCGTGCGGCTAATACAGAAACTAAATTACCTATTGATTCTTTTCCCACAGAGTCTTCTTTTCTCCCTGATGATCTGACTAATCCTGATTTTATCACCATGCAATTAAGTTCATAAATTTAATCGCAAATCCAGTTTCTTTAATTGATTGCCTAAAGATACTAATAATAGTAAGATGTGAAATTTATTGATTGCAATGGGCAATAAATCTGTTGGGAAAAAAAGGCCAAAAAATAGGGGGAAGTTGAACTTTCCCCCTGTTTATCGTTGTGATGATCATTTGGCTTTTGATTTTCTTTGAGTTTCTGTCTGAGCATCTGTCTTTGTTTTTTTAGTTGCCATTTTCTTGCAGCACCACCTCGGCCTTTATCGTTTCTGCCCTTGTAGAGACGTTCCATGGAACGTCTCTACGATTTTTTTCGGAGATGTCTACTGTATTTTGGATTCAGTGAGAAAATATTTCAATCTGCAAGTAATTGTTTTAATTTTGTTGAATATGACTATGTAACATCACCAAGGTTTCCGCTAATTGACTCAAGCGATTTTCTAGGTCTTGTTTGCGTCCTAAGAGTTGCCTTAATCTTTGGTGACGAGCGATCGCTATACTAACACTAGGAACTTGTTCAACTGGACAGGGACGAGACCAGACCTGACCGGCTTTATCTACTCCACATAGTCGGTAGTCAGTATGTAGTGGTTTATGAGATTCTTTTTCACCATTAGCACAAATTTCTTCTACATAGTCCATGAGACGCTCTACTTCTGCATGGCGTAATGCTGCTGTTCCTACTGTTTCTGGCTCTTGGGCATTGGATTCCAACCAGCCATTAATAATTGGACCTTCTAAGTAAATATCTTGAATATTTTGGACTATTCTTTGTAATTCTATTTGCCAACTAGCAACTTTTTCTTGGATTTCTTGGAGCATATTCATCGCCAGGGCTGGGTTAGCGCCGTGACGATGATTGCTGAATGATGGAGTTTTAAATTTAGGCAGAGTTGGCGTTTTTTCTCCATTGTCTTGGGCTGGAAAAGCTGGGACAGAATCATGGTGGGGAAATAAATTTGCCTCTGGAATTTTATGATTAACTGGATCTGCTTCTAAGTTATTATTGGTTTGGGCGGTAGTTGGGGAATTTTCTCTAGATTCCTGGGGACGGATACTAATGCGAAAGGAAAAGGAACGTTTGGTTTCATCACCTATTTCTGTGGTGACTTCATCATTGCGAGTTCCTAAATCATGTAATGTTGCCTCGATCCGTTTTAACCCTGGTTTCATAAGAATATCCTCAAATTTATGGTCTTGATCAAGAAAGAATTCAGGAGTACAAAAAGGTGGCGATTGTGGGGATACTTGATTTAACTCGTGTATTCTTTCTGTTTAAATATTATATGATCAAATGATGAGTAAAGTGATTTTGGTGACTGGTGCAGCCCGTTCTGGTAAAAGTGAATGGGCGGAAGATTTGGCGATAAATTCCGGCAAAACTGTAGTGTACATCGCCACGGCTACACAAAATCCAGATGATCAGGAATGGCTTGCACGGATTCAAAAACATCAACAACGTCGTCCTCAAGATTGGATAACTCTGTCTGTACCTGTGGAACTGACTGCTGCGTTGGCTCAATCTCAGCCTAATACTTGCCTGTTGGTTGATTCTTTGGGAACTTGGGTGGCTAATTTTCTCGAAGATGAAGATTTAGTTTGGGAAAATACTGTGAGGGAGTTCCTGGAAATTCTGCCGTTAGTTGCGGCTGAGGTGATATTTGTGGCAGAAGAAACTGGTTGGGGTGTAGTTCCAGCTTATCCTATGGGGCGCAAATTCCGCGATCGCTTGGGTGCATTAGTTCGACAGTTAGGGACAATTTGTGAACCTGTTTATTTGGTTACGGGTGGTCATGTTCTGAATTTGAGTTTATTAGGTGTACCGTTACCAGCAAAGAATAGGACATTAAATCTTCAGACATCTATTGACATTTCTTCACAATAGGTTCATTATATTAAATATATACGAGAGTTTTGTAGTTAGTTAATTTAAAGTCAATAAATATTTTGAGTAACTATAATGGTTCCGAATAGACTTGAATGGCTACAAAGAAAATAAACCTTTCTTTTTGAAAACTTGGTAGTTCTAGAGAAAATTTGCGTATTGAACTCGTTGACAGACAATCAAGAGCCTGAGAACATAATTCTAAGGCATATAGGATACCACCTTCACTAACTCAGTTGGTGATGTTGTACTAGATATTCACGACATCTCAGATGTCGGGGAATGTCCCGGTTAAAAGTATCAGTTAACCCATGCCATGTTTGACATATTGCCTTTTCGCGTTGAATTAGATACAGTTGCCATCGCTGGAGCTTGTTTATGGGCTTTAGCATTATATTTGAGTTTTTCCCAAGTTAGAGAATGGGTAACGACACAACTCAATCGCTGGTTCAATTTTGCTGAACAGTCCCTTTATACCAGTCAGTCAGAATTTGAAAAGACACGCAAAGCCAGAGAAGCGCAAAATTCCTTCTATGCTTCACTGTTTAGCATTTTCCCGTTTTTAATATTTGGTGGTTTATCTAACTGGATTTTAGATATCAGTTTAGGTAATAGTTGGGGAATTAGCATTGGGATACTTGCTTGTATGGGTGCTGGTGTGTATGAACTAGGACGCAGACAAGGGGAAGAGTAAATTTAAGTTTATGTACTTTGAATACTTTCAATCATAGTTATTTCTGCATCAGTTAATTCATAGAGTTCATAAACTAATTGATTAATTTGTCTATCAGTAGCTTGAATTTGTTGCTGAATCATTCTTTTGGCTGGGGGTGTGTTTGCTTGATTGAGTTGTTGATGAAGATCAAGCATTTGTTGTACTAAATTAACAATTAAATCATGTTTTTGCTTTTCTGAAATTTGAGAATTATCAATAATTTTAATAGGAAGATTGCGAATAAACCGAGATTCAAAACTATAGTAACCACCTCTCATTGATGTAGATGATTTTTTGAGATAAAATTCTAGGACTTGACTATTTAACAATCCTAAAATGTATTCCCATGAATAAATAGATTTAACTAAAATTCCATATCCTCCAGCGACACCACCCGTAAAAAATATCTCCCCTGTTTTATCCCATGTAAATGATGAACCAGTCGCAATATCAGGAGTAAATATTTTTGGTAAAGCCATGACATTTAAAGCTTGAAATCTACTATATCCATACCAATTTTCTCCTAACATTTTACTATTTTCTCTACTTTCTAAATAATCTTTATTATCTAGTAAATAATTCCGGGTTAAAGGATATTCTTTTTCAAAGGTATTCATAGAAATTAATTCCATTGAACCATTATTTTTAAGCATATAGGGAAAAATAATCAACTTATTAGTTTTAGACAAATAATATCTTTTACTATCACCACCTTTAATCAAAGGATGTAGTAAATTAGATTCTAACCAGTATGCTATTTGTTTTTCTTTTGAAAAAACCTGGATTAAATTATCTTCCCGTGATAATCCTTCGACGATATATATTTTATCAGCACTGGTTTTAATTCCTTGAAAAATCCTTTCTGTTACATCTTCTAGTCTAGATTTAATTTGTTGTAATTTTGCAAATAAATTAGCATCTTCTCCCAAAATAAAATTCCATGCTAACCCAGAAACTAACGAATGATTAATAATTCCTGTTTGACTATTATGATTATTTTTCCAATCTATTAAATCAGTAACTTTTTCCATTTCTAAATCAGATTGTTGTGATTTTCTCAAGAAAAGCAAACAAGTATAAGTTGAAACTTTTGGAAACACTTGTTGATCTCCAAAATGCACTATTTTATGAAGATATTTACCTTCAGCAATTAATTTTCTGATAGATTCCCCATATTGAGCATTAAAAAACTTATGGGGTAAAATAAAACCTAAATAGCCATCTTTTCTTAATAGCTCTAATCCCTTTTCCACAAAGACAACATAAATATCATAGTTTCCCTTACTAGCAGAAACATACTGTTGTTTATAAAATTCAACTTCTAAAGCAGCCCATTCTTTTAAAGCTTGGATTCTAATATAGGGAGGATTACCAATAACTACATCAAAACCACCTCGTTTCATAATAACAGAAAAAGCCGATTTCCAGTCAAAAATATTAACTCTATAAGCCGTATTTTCGTCTAAAAAATTTAATTGAGTATGTTGATAAAATTCTGCGTCTATCAAGGTATTACCACACTGAATATTATAATCTAAATCAGGTAAAGCCCTTTCCTTAAATAGCTGTAATTGTCTGGTAATTGTTTCTCCTGATTCTCCTTCTAATACCTTTAATAATAAAGATAGTTTAGTTGTTTCTACCGCTTGTTGATCAATATCAACACCATAAATATGAGTTAATAAAATTTGCTTTCTCTCACTTGCGGTTAAACGCCATTGATGATCTGAAATTTGATAGAATTTATTTTTGTATTTCTTGGGATTTTGTAAATATTGTTCTAAATACCAATCTAGGAGAAATTGATAGGCCACAATTAAAAAAGAACCCGAACCACAAGCAGGATCAAGAATTGTTATATCTTGGATTTTATCTGGTTTCTTATTTTCTAAAACCTTACCAATAGTTTGTTTAATAATATAATCAACAATATAACTAGGAGTATAATAAACACCTCCAGCTTTTCTTACTTCCGGTTTATCTTCAATAACTGCTTGACGACTTGCAGATATTTGAATGACTTTACCTAAAAATTGTTCATACACTTGTCCTAAAATTTCCACAGGAATCACAGAAAATTCATAAGGACTTTCTGGAGGATAGAGTTTTCTAATAATTAATGTTAAAATAGCATCATCTATAGTTAAATTCAAAGTAAAATCATCAGGATTTTCTCGTCTTTTTTCACCTTGAAAATGGAATAAACCCGAATTATAGCGATAATCTGCATTGATAAATAACCGCCCTAATTCTTGATAAAAATTTTCAAACTTTAATAAATTATATAACTGTTGATAAGGTTCAATTCCTCTATCTTCACAAATGCGTAAAAAGACAATTCTATTAATCGTCATTTGGACAGCAAAATTTAACTCTCTTTGTTCAATTTGGGGATTTCTCCAAACAATATTAGCAGCTAAATTTTCTCGCCAAATTTCAATTTCTTGGAGAAATTTTTGATCAACAGTAATCCCAGCTTTAACTTTAGTTTCCGCAAATCTTTCTAAAGAACCATTTAAGACAGATTCCTTAGAAAAAAGATCATAAATCTCTTGCCATTTTTCCACATATTTTGTATAATTAAAATGTTTGATTCTCGCTATCAATGGAGAATCATTTTTATTTGGCATAATTCGACAATCATAAACTGCAAATTCTTCAAAATCTGTTAAAATGCTTAAAGGTAATTTTGCAGACCAGCCATAACGTCTGACTTGAAAGGCTGCACTCATATTATTACCAACATTAACAGCGGGTTTTTTCGCTTCCACAAAAAACTTTCTGACTCCACCAACCCAAAAACTATAATCAGGTGCTTTGGCTTTGTTTGCGTCGCTAATTTTTAAAGAATCTTCATGAACAACGTCTTTATAAATATCAGAAATTTGTCGTTCATTATTAATATCCCACCCTAAAGCAGCAAAGAAAGGATTGATAAATTCAATTCTAGTTTGTGTTTCATTAATTCCCCCTGCACGATACAATTCTATCGAAGAGTGAAAATGTTCAACAAGTTTAATAATGGTATCAGGTGCTTTCATATTTGAAAAAATGTTAGTTTTATATAAATCTATAATAACTCTTTTTTGACCAAAATTGCCAACTTTTCCGCAGCCCCACCTTCACCCCTAACACTGCGTAACTTATCCCGAATAGCTGCTAATTTTTCGGGATTTTCTAACAAATCTAAAACCATTTTTCCCACAGTTTCGGGTTGCAATTTACCTACCAATTCTGGAACAATTTCTGCTTGCGCCCAAATATTCGGCCAAGCTAACAAACCCTTGTTTTTTATCATCCACCAATTAATTAATTTAGCAAAACTAGAACCTACTCCCGGTAAATTTGCTAATATTCCTGGTAAACCATCCCAAGAACGCATAGCATCTAATTGTTGAGTTGGTAATAGGACAATCATCGGGACAGCTAATGCACCTAATTCTGCGGTATTTGCACCAACTGTAGTCAAACAAATAGAACATTGAGATAATAAATGATAAGCGGGATTTTCTGATTTTAATGCTACTATTAAACCTGTAGAAGTCACCAAATTATCACCTATTAAATCAGCACCTTGAAAGTTAAAAGCTTTAGCCAATGGGTTATTTTCAGGTTTAGCAAAATCAGCTAAAGTTGATAAATCTAAAGTTGGTGCAACAGGAATAAAAAACTTTGTTTGGGGTAATTTACTGTGAATATATTCAGCAATAGCTAAAGTTAAAGGTACACCTTGGGTTAATTTTGCTGCTTTTGAACCTGGTAAAATGCCAATAATGTTAATTTGGGATTTGGGATTTTCAATTTTAGATGTTATTTCATTCTCTGCTGCTTCTAACATTAAATCACCAACAACAGTGAATTTATCTATATATTTAGGAGAAACATTTTTCGCAACTTGAACTTTCATAATTGCAAATTTATCTATAAAATTGTGCCAACGCGCTGACCATTCGGCGTAAACTACTGTTTTATATCCTAACTTCTTACCAATAATAACGGGAAAAAGTTGATCACCACCTAAAAATACCACTGCACCTTGATTTCTCCAATCCCAATTTTCTGCGGTTTTTCCCCATAGTAAAAATTGCCAAAAATCTGCTGCTGCTTGAACTCTATCAACCTCTGGGTAGCCCAACGCTATAGCAGTTTCTTTTCCACTAGCATGGGGACAAGGTGATAATATTACAGAAATTCTTACTTGAGAAATATCATGTCCTAATTGTTCTCTCAATGCTTTGACAACAGGACGTACCCAAGTTGTAACTTCTCCTGGTCCATTGGAAAGAATGAGAATATCTACCGATGAAGTCATTTAATTATTACCTGATAAGTTATAAAATTCGATTATACCGATATAATGAATGAAGAGAATAAAACAGAATCTAGAAGTGAGCATCTCAATTAAATCTAGTAACCGGGTATCTAAAGTTTTGTATCATAGTTAATTAAATTAATAACAAAATCAAATAACAATGTATCATGGTGGTTAGTAGTGTAAATGTTTAATGCTTTCCTTGCTGTTTTCAAAGGGTATCAGGTAAGCTACGCCCTGATTTACCAATAGCAGAATGTGGAAGCTTTAACGGGTAAACTTAGTTGGGTAATACTGATGTCTAAGGAAAAAAAAGGTAATAAAGAAACTAAAAAGCCTAAGAAAGATGCCAAGGACAAAAAAGAGAAAAAAGACCCAAACAGATATGATGGTTTAGGCAAGTAAGAAATAGCAAGCAAATTCCTGAGAATTTCTTGTAGGTATAAAGCGGTATGCACTTGAATGAGATACTAATTTTAATCACGGAGTCCCACAATATAAGGGTTTTACTCCTGACGGCTGACCGCTGAAAGCTAAAAGCTGCTATAACAAGGGTTTTGGCTTAACCGACAGAAGCCCCACGTCTGACCCGATAGGGCAGCGGGGGATGAATGGCGCGTGAATTGACGACGGTTTTCCGACCAACGCGACAGCAAGGAAGGAAAACATGGAGACAATTCACAAAATTTGTGTTATGAATTGAATATCTCGGCAAGGCGAGAGAATAGCGATAACCAAGCTAGATACATGATCATTTTTGTTGATTAACCTTGATTTTGCCTTTGGAACGAGGGGTCAGCCTATCGCCTTAACATCAGTCTTGTTGTTCTCGAAGAGCAAAAAGCTGTTAACTGGGTAGGAAGCCTATACTTACCCGCAAGGGAAGTGTAGGTAGTTCACGTTTATATGGCTAACTCCACGCTAATGAGTTAACCCTAAATAGACTTCAACTCTAACTACTAAACTTCAAAATATTATAATCTAATGGAGCTAAGCGGATTCGAACCGCTGACCCCCTCAATGCCATTGAGGTGCGCTACCAACTGCGCTATAACCCCGAAATTCCAATGCAGTAAGCTTTTCGGCTTATTGGTTAGTTCTTTTAGTCGTCTCTCTTGTGATTATATGTCAATCTATGTCAATTCAGTCAAGACAGTTATGTTAAGAAATATTAATTAGAGACCGCGCATACCAGACCTTTTTTGGTAGCCATTCAAAGCAGCGGCTTGGCTCACTCCATTTTGAAAATGAAGTGAAGAAAAGACAGGTTGGGACTGCTACAGGTGGTTCTTATAAGGCTGAGTCTAATCCTGCCTATAATTTAATAAAACCCCTTGACATCCATGTCCCCCTGGGTTATACTGTATTTATGGGAGGGAGAGGAAAGGTGCTAGACACCACCACACTACGACCCCAACGAGTTAATGAGCGTCCTCGAAAAACAAGTCGCCTCCGTCACTTACCCTTACACCACGTATAAGTAAAAAGGGCAACTCAAGGTAGCGAGCGGTTTAGAATTTAGATCCGACAACAAATCCGCAGATTTAGAATTACAGCGATAGAACAATCCGTAGAATTATGGTTTCAACGATAGACAACCAAACAAAAAGCCCCTAGCGAATTAAAAAGTAGCTCAGGGGCTTTTTGTTGTCTATATTTTTGCGACTTGACTAATGAACACAACTGCTGAAACTCTTGTATAACAACAAAACACTCACGAACACCTAGAAAATATAAATATTTTATACTTACAACCATAACTGCTGAAACCTTTGTATAGCAACAAAACACTTATAACCACCTAAGTGTGGGTTAATAATCTTTTATTTGGTCGTTCGGACAGGAAACGCCCGTAACCTTTGTATAGCAGGAAAAACACTTCGGACATCAAAGAGCTAGTAGACGATTAGGAACTGTTGCAGTGGCACAACAAAAAAACGGCTGAAGTCCTTACTACAACTGGTGTTAAAGCCGTTGCATTGATAGGTGAAGATTTAATAGCTGAGTGGCTGCCAGGTGTCAACCAAGATCCCGCAAGAACGGCTGGGGTACAAATAGTGTGAGGTCTTCCGGGTGTCAACCTTATTTTATAAGTGACTTATTACCCCAACTGCTGGAACCCTTATATAGCAACAAAACACTTATTACCACCGATAAATTATAAATATTTTATACTGTCAAGCAGAATCGCTGAAACCTGTATATAGCTGGAAAACACTTGCAAGCAGCTAAGTATATTAAATAAATAAGTATTAACTTCGTTCGTACCTGAACGCCTGAAACCTTTATATAGCAACAAAACGCTTCGTACCAGCCTGTTGCCCGAACTGTCAAGCAGAGCAAGACCTTTGAGGGTTTATCACTTCGCAGTGGTGCGGAGTACCACAGTGTTCGCACCCTAAAGAATACTTTCTGCGTGGCTAGACAATACCACCGGCGAAGTCAATGATTATTCGTGCTGCGAATATAGTAAAAAATACTTAAAAAAGCTTCCGCACTCTCTTTTAAGGTGTTACAATGATAGTATAAGCAGCATAAATGAGGGATGGTCTAAACACCCCCCACCCAATAGCTGCTTTTGTAAATAGAACCTCATACCAAAAAGATTCACATGACTACTTTAGCATCTTCCTCCCCCACTCCCTCCCCTCAAATTGAATTATCTGACTTAGTAACTGGTCCAGAAAACGAGCTGTTTATTGACTCAAGAATAGTAGCGGCTAAGTTAGAGGTTAACCATTCAGACTGGATGCAGAATGTTGTCAAGAAATACCAAACCCAGATAGAGCAAGAGTTTGGAGTTCTCCGTTTTCAAAACGGAGCTGTACTTAGCTACAAAGGAGTTGCTAATAACACACAGGTATTTGTCTACTTAACAGAAGACCAAGCTTTATTCCTCTTAACACTTTCCAGAAACTCACAAGCAGTTGTTCAATGCAAGGCTAACTTAGTTAAAACTTTCGCGCAAGCTAGACGGGACTTAGAAGGTAGGAACAAGCCACAAGAGACCATTAAACTGCCTGAAGACCTCCTGGAGTCTTTGAAGCTTTTAGTAGTTATAGAGACGGAAAGGAAGGCTCTAGCCGCTGCTAATGAACAGTTACAAGCTGCCACCGCTGAACTTCAAGCTGTCAACGCTGAACTAGCACCAAAAGCTGAAGCCGCTGATATCCTTCTAGAAGCAGGAAGCAACCTGACTTTTCAGGAAGCAGCGCAAGTTATGGGCATCCCTGGTATTGGTAGAAACAACTTATTCAAGGCTTTGGTAGAGTTAAAACTAATCATAAATACCAAACATCCATACCAACGTTTTGTGGAACAGGGAATCTTTGTAGTAAGAGAAGAGCAAACAAACTTTGGTGTTTTTCAACAGATTTTAATAACTCAAAAAGGTTTGCAGTACATCATTCCTTTGTTAAAGGAGCATGGCAAGAAGTCTTCAAAGATTAATGATAAGGTCGCCGACAGCTTCAGACTCACCCCAAAAGCTAGTTAGAAGATTAAAGCCAACCATACACAAAGAGCAACAAAGTTATGACTATCACAACAACAACAACAATCCGACTCCCACAAAAGCTCAAAAACGAATTAGAAGAAACTTGCAAGGAACTAAAGATAGGACAAAGCCCAGCCATCGTACTTGCTTTAATAAGCTGGATAGACGCTAACAAAGGTAGAGCCACGAAAGACTGATATTGAGCCAATAAACAAAGCCCCCGGAGATTCACTTTCCAGGGGCTTTGTTTTGCAAATAATTACTTGGTAGGGAACTCCTTTTTCAGAGCTGCTCTTGCCCGCTCCTGCCAGTTCTCCTCACTTTTTATATTCTCCAACAAGCTAGGCTCTACTCTCATTGAAAGCTTCGCGGTCTTTGGTTCGTCGTCACTTATAAACTTGCCTTTCTCATCTCGTACTCGCTCATCTGGCATGGGTTTGTTCTCTCAAACTATTTATATCTACAGTATACCATAAACCCATGTCCCCGTGGTATAACTTCTAGTTATTAATAGTTCAACAATATTCCACATTTACTAATCTAAAACCCCTTTACAGTCCATGTCCCCCTGGGATATAGTTAGTTCACAAGGACAACAACACCCCAGACAAACTTATGGCAACCGCTACTTCACTCATTCAGACCGCTACTGTTCTAAACACCTGCGCCACAGGAATTAACGAACTAGCTAGTTTGGTCGGTAGAGATGAGTTAACTGCTCTAGATTATATTCACAGAGTTGTATTCGAGTCAAGTGGTTGGGAGTTCAGCAGTTCCCACCAACTGAGAGAGCAGATGCTATCTGTCTACACAAGAATCTCACTTCTAGGACAAAAGCACCTGCCAATTAACGACTTAAAAGACCAACTCTACCAACTGATAACTGAGGCAACTGAGCTACTTAATCAAGCGTTTGAAGCCATAGTTTGAACAAACTGAATTAGCCACAACACAAACCCCGGAGCCTCCTCTGGGGTTTTATTTATCCAGTTTCCGCTGTATATCCTTAATAAGCTCTTTTGACTCCTGTAGCCTATCAAGAGCAACATCAACTTTGTTCAAGATGTTCTCGTGGGTAACAACGTGAACTCTATTAGCTTCTGTAAGGTCACAGTTAAGTCGAGATAAGCCTTGCGATACCTCTTTTAGAGAATCAGTGCCTTTTTCAACTCGGTCTACTAGCCCCGCAATTAGCTTTCCTACCCCTAGATACTTAGCTAAAAAAATAGCCCCACAAAAAGATAGTATGACTCCTACGCTGATACCACCAGATTGTAAGAGCACTTGTTCGAGTAACTGCTCCTGAAACTCTGGGGATACGTTTATTACTGACTTAACCGAGGGGTTACTTGTCGTCTCGATGCTTTTATCTATCATCATCAATATTTTTATCAATACTACTGTCTTAAATATATCTATTTTTTATTTATCGCGTAGCTTCCCTAAATATACTTACTATTTATTTGTTGTAAGCCTTCCGTATTATGGTGAAAACAACTATAATTAGATTATAGGCAGTTTATAGTTAATATCTATGGGACTTTGGTCAACCACTCGTGAGTTTGTAGCCACCTTCTTCGGCCAAAACAAGAAGGTTGGTAAGCGTTCGTATGCTGGCGCAGTTCACAGTAGGTTGACCGCAGACTGGTTTGCCTCTGGAACAAGTGCCGATAGTGAGATTCGAGGCAGCATAACAGCCCTGAGAAACCGTTCACGACAACTTTGCCGGGATAACGATTACGCCCGGAATGGTCTTAGAACCTTGGTCGTGAACGTTGTTGGGAGTGGAATACCATTCCAGTCTCAGGTAAAGCTCAAGGGCTCTGACAATCTTGATGAGGCTACAAACTCTCTTATCGAACAGACTTGGCAAGGTTGGGGTCATAAGAAATACTGTGACACTGCTGGGCGACTTTCTTGGGCACAAATTCAACAAGTTGCTCTGCGAACTGTAGCTGAGTCAGGGGAAGTTTTGATAAGGAAGGTTAGGCAGTCCTTTGGTGGCAGCAAGATACCTTTTGCCTTAGAGCTAATAGAACCAGACCTACTGGACGAGAACCACTCTGGCAACCACCTCGGAAATGAAATTCGTATGGGGGTAGAGATTGACCGTTGGAATCGTCCTGTAGCTTACTGGCTCAAGACTCGGCATCCTGGTGATTATCAATTCAACGGAGCTACCGAGGCTGCACGTCTTGAGAGAATACCAGCTGATGAGATTATTCACTTATTTATCACAGACCGTCCTGGACAAACTCGTGGTGTTCCTTGGTTACACAGTGGGGCTAGGAGACTTAACGACTTAGGTGCTTACGAACAAGCTGAAATTGTATCAGCTCGTGGTAGTGCCTCAATTATGGGTTTCCTAGAGTCAGCAGACCCTGACAGTATGGTTGATGACAACGAGAATGGTCAGTCTATCACTGAACTCAGCCCTGGTGCGATCGCTAAACTTGCACCTGGTGAAAAGTTTAACGGGTTTGCCCCATCAAGACCTACAACTGGTTTCGAGGGGTTTGTCAGACAGGCACTACGCGGCGTTGCTAGTGGATTAGGAATCAGCTACGAAAACCTATCATCTGATTACTCCCAAAGCAATTACAGCAGCAGCCGTCTCGCACTCTTATCTGAGCGAGACAACTACAAGGTTTGTCAGCAATGGTTAATTGAAGAACTACACCAGTCTGTATTTGAATCTTGGCTAGAACTGGCTGTGATGTCCGGTGCTCTTAACTTCAAGGACTACGAAATCAACCCCAATAAATACAGCAATGTTAAGTGGCAGCCACGCGGTTGGAGTTGGGTTGACCCACAGAAAGAAGTTAACTCAGCGGTTACTTCTATTAACAATGGACTCTCCACCATAACAGACGAGTTAGCCCGGCAAGGTTTGGATATAGAAACAGTTCTAAAAACCCGCAAAAGAGAGTTAGACCTAGCCAAATCATTAGACTTGGTGTTATTTTCTCCAGCACAAACTCCCACAGTAACAGTCGAAGAATTACTAGCAACTCAAGTGGGAGGCAACCAATAATGTTGACTTCTAAAAGAAAACTTATGAAACCAAAAGGTAAGGGTTTTATACCCACCAAACAAAAAAGAGAAGTTGTTATAGAAAGTGTTGAGACCATTGAGATTGTTGAACCAGCCGTCATTCCAGATGAGCAATTAGAAGTAGCTGAAGAGCCTTCTGATAATGGTGAACAAGCCCCAATAATTGGTAAGCACTCTGTAGACACAACCTCTGTTAATTATCGGTCTGTCTCCTTTGAAAGAGCGGTTGTTAACCAAAATGACCGGACTATAGAAATCCCTATTTCTAGTGAGTATGAGGTAGACCGAGGCTGGTATGAAGTTCTAGAACACACTCCAGAGGCTATTGATTTAACTAGGTTAAATAGCGGAGCAAATTTACTCTTTAATCATGACTCAGACGACTACATTGGAGTAGTCGTGACAAGTTATTTAAAAGGTAAACGTCTCTACGCCAAGCTGTATTTTGATGTCCACCAGAAAGCAGAACAAATCTGGCAATCAGTCGTAGCCGGCGTACTCAAAAATGTCTCCATTGGCTACCAGATTGAATCTGTTAGAGAGGAAACAAGTAAAGGCGTTAGTAGATACTACGCAACCCGCTGGTGTCCCCTTGAAGTAAGCATCGTCACAATACCAGCCGACCCCTCTGTTGGTGTTGGTAGAACCTTAATCGGAGACGCTCAACCTCTGACTCTTAGCACACCCCAACCATTAGAAGTAATAAAGGAAAATCCTATGACTACCGAGACTGTTGATATAAATGAAGTCCGCCAACAAGAGCGTGAGCGCATCACCTCTATTGAAGCTCTGTGTGCTAAACATAACCAAAGCCGCGAGTTTACAGCTAAGTTGGTTAATGAAGGCGCATCCATCGAACAAGCCCGTAGTGAAGTATTAAATATGTTATCCACAGAACAACAAACCCCAGTCCAAGCCCCTATTGAAGCTTTAGGTTTGAGCCGTAAAGAAGAAAAGGCTTACTCCATCCGCAAAGCTATCGTGGCTGCTCTCGACCGTGACTGGAGCAAAGCTGGTTTCGAGCGTGAATGCTCTAACGCTATTGCTGAGAAGCTTGACAGAGCAACAGGTGGATTCTTTGTTCCTGTCCGTGACCTACAAGTACCCATGCAACGGGCTACTTTAAACACTGGCACTCCAGGACAAGGTGGAAACTTAGTAGCTACAGAATTAAACTCCGGTCGTTTGATTGAGTTCTTACGCAACCGTTCTTTAATTCTACGAATGGGTGCTGAGATGTTGTCTGGGTTGGTAGGAAACTTAGACATCCCAACAGAAGACGGCATCAGCAACATCTACTGGGTAGCTGAAAACGCTGGCGTAACTCAGAGTGACCAGACCTTCGGTAAGGTAAGCTTCAGACCCAAGACACTAGGAGTTAAGTCCGCTTTCACGCGCCAGATGTTGCTACAAACCTCCGAGGACATCGAAGCACGGGTAAGACGTAATCTTAGCCAGTCCATCGCTACTGGTATTGACTTGGCAGCAATCAACGGCTCCGGTTCATCTGGGCAACCTACAGGTATCTTGAACACCAGCGGTGTGGCGACTGTGGCTTTAGGTACAAACGGGGCTGCTCCTACTTGGGCTTCTATCGTTGCTTTAGAAACCGCTATCGCTAACGGTAATGCTGACGTAGGTTCTCTCGGTTACTTAACCAACTCCAAGGTACGCGGCAAGCTGAAGACCACACTTCGCAACCCAGCAGGTACTGATTCTACTTGGGTTTGGGAAGACTCGGCTGGCTCTGACTTCTCAATGGGTAAGCTAAACGGCTACATGGCTGGTGTCTCCAACAACGTTCCCTCCAACCTAACCAAAGGCACTGGTACTGCTTTAAGCTCCATTATCTTCGGTAACTTCCAAGACCTGATGATTGGTGAGTGGGGCATTCTAGAATTGCTTCCTAACCCCTACGGTGCTGGTTATGACGCTGGTACTGTTGAAGTTCGTGCCTTGCAAACCATTGACATTCAGATTGCTAGAGCCGCCAGCTTCGCCAAGATCATTGATGCTATCACCGTGTAGTTGACCAGGGTGTAACTTTTGCTTACACCCTACCCCACTTATAGGAATGAGAAGAGAGATGAAAAAGTATCAAGTTATATCAGGTCGGCAGATAGTACATGGCGGGGTTATGTTCATAGAAGGACAAGTGGTTGAGTTAAGCGATGTAGTTGCTGCTGTTCACGCAGAAAACATTGAACTCTTACCTGAACCCAAAACTAAAGGTAAAGCTGCCGTGAAAGAAGAAGAAGAAGGGGAAGCCACTGATGCTTAATGAGGACTTATCTATTTTCTTTGATGAGACAGGTTTTGCAGAGTTAGCCACAATAGGCTCTGCCACCTACCCCTGCATCTTTGATGATAGTTATTCCTTGATGGGTATAGGAGCTGATGGCAGGCAGATTACAGCTTGCTTTAAAAGTTCTGACATCACCCTAGCCAACGTTAAGCACAAGACTTCTCTAACCATCAGAGGCAAGTCCTACACAGTTAAGAGTGTCCAGCCCACTGGTGATGGCAAACTCACAGACTTGGAGCTTATTGAAGTATGAAGCGTATAGACATTATGGAGGCACTGGGAAGTTTATTAGGAGCAATCACTGTTGCTAATGGCTCCAATACCGATTTAGGTCTAACCCTCCTCTACTGGCAAGATTACGCCACTGAGTATGAAGAAGATGCTCTTATCTACAGAGATGGGGATGAGGACGTTACAGAAGCAGGCAACAACCATGAGTACGTTCTACATACAGAAATAGAGGCTCATAGCTTCAGTGAAAACCCTGGTCTAAGAGCCAACAGATGCTTGCAGGACATCATTCTTGCCATTGGTAAAGATATTACCTTCTCTGGTTTAGCCTCAAAAATAAACCTACTAGGTTCTGAGACTGAGGTTGAGACAGATGGCAAGAGTGCCTGCAAGGTCCTAGTTAAGTTAGATATTCATTACCGCACACCTAGATTTAATCCTTAGAAGGAAGTATAGAAAATGAGTGAAAGATATTTTGTTGGTCGAGGTAAAGTTCTAATTGCCTCCATTAACTCTCTGGGTGTTACCACAGGGTACAACTGGTTAGGAAACTGCCCTTCCTTAACCCTAAGCACTGAAGAGACCAGAGTTGAGCATAAGGAATCCTACACAGGTAAGAACCTAACTGACAGCATTGTTGCCACCGGACAGAGTGCTACCGCAAGCTTCACGATTGATGAATATACCAAAGAGAACCTAGAGAAGTTTTTGTTTGGTACAACCACCTCAAGCGCGTCTGCAACTGTAACCTCTGAGGCTTTACTCGGATACCCAGGTAAGTACACAGCTCTTACCAGAATCAACCTTACTGGTTTTACAAGCTTAACAAACGTGGGGGCTACCACAACCTACGTTAATGGTACTGACTACCGAGTTGATTTAGGTGCTGGTTTAATCTACGTCATCCCAGGTGGAGCCATTACTGATGGGTTGGCATTGAAAGCTAACTACGCTGCTGGTGCTTCTGAACAAATTAGTGCTTTCACTGCCAAGCCCAAATATTACTCATTGATGTTTGCAGGTCTAAACCAAGCTGAAGACTCCGCTCCTGTAGTCGTCGAAGCTTACCGGTTCCGCCCCGCACCTATCGGCAGCATCGAACTGATCACCGACGAGTTTGGAAACCTAGAAATTGAGGGGATGCTGGCTTACGACTCCACCCGCGACACCAATACTGTTGATGGTGGTTTCTTCAGAATCAGACAGACCCAACAAGCATAGGAGTTAAGTATGGCGACCTCACTTGATGACAAGGCTAGTAAGGAGTTCTTCAAATCCCAACTTGGTGATTTATCAGCAGCAACACGCGCAGTAACTCGTGCGGCTGCCAAACAACTCAAAGAAGAAATGAAGAAACAAGTTCGCCAAAACTTCAAGAGAGGTCGCAACTCCAACGGGTCTTTCTTTAATGCTTTCAAAGTCTATGACCTTGATGAGAATGAAAGACAAGGACCAGCCTCCTACGTTCGCTCTGGTGTCAAGTTCCTAGACATCTTTGAGACGGGTGGAGAGGTTACACCTAAGAATGGCAAATACTTGATAACCCTAACGCCCGCTGGTGAAAAGATTGGTTTCAAGAGAATTACTAAAGCTAACACTTGGGATTCTGTTTTCAATAAGTACAAGAAGTTCCTGAAGATTATTCAGACCAATAGTGGCATCTTAATAGTCTATGAATTTCAAGGAAGAAGCACTATCGTCTACAACTTTGTTAAGAAGATTAGGCTCAGGAAAAAGATAGACTTCTATGCCGCTGCTGAGAGAATAGCTGAACAAGTACCAGACCAAATAAACAAATTACTTAAATAACTACTAGGAGAATCAAGATGGCTGCTAACACAAATATTGATAAAGAATTAAAGACTCTAGTTCCTAATGAAGTTGTCGTAACTTCTTCAGGAGAAGTCACAGTTAAGCCCTTCAAGTTTACTCAGTTCCCAAGAGTCATTCAGGTGTGTACAAACTATGCTGATGCCTTTATTAAGAAGCCAACAGAAGAAGCACCAGACGCTATGAAGATTGCGTTAGACCTAGCTGCTAATGACCCCGAAGGTTTGTTTGAGTTGTTAAGACTATCAACTGGTTTGACACAAGAAAACCTGGACTTATTAGAAGGTGAGGAAGGCTTTGAAGTTCTCTTTAAAGTTGTTGAGGTAAACCTATCTTTTTTCGTCCAGAAGCTAACACCAAAAGTCCTAGAAGTAGCCGCAAGTCTAACATCAGTAGCGGATGGGGTAAACAAGTTAGCAAATTAATTAGAGCTGGGCATACTTGGTCGGAGATACAGAATTACTCTCAAGACCAAATTAAACTCTTTCTCAAGTGTGCCCATGAGATTGAAAGTGAGGAACGGGCTAATGCTCTTATGGATAGGGCAATAGCTGGCTCCTCTGATAGTAAAACTATTAACAGCGCCATCAAGCAATTAACGGGCGCTTAATTCTTATGGCTACCCGTAGATTATCAGTTAAATTTGACACCGAGGGTTTTAACCAAGCTGTCTCCCAGTTACAACAAACTGGCAAAGCTTTTGATTCTGCCCTCCAAAGAGCCAAGCAAGCAAGTAGAGAAGCTGTCGCTGCCCAAAGAGCCGCTAGAAGTTCTGGTGATGTATCCGGTGAAGTGGCTGCCCAGAGAAAGCTTCAGCAGTCTACCACCGCTGCCAATAGAGCTGTAGCAGCCTCTTATCGAGAGTTAGGTATTAAGTCGTCTGAATCTTTTGATCAACTCCGTGCAAGGGCTGTCAGTGCCTTTAAAGCTATTCGTGATAGTGGCACAGCATCAGCCAGAGATATAGCCAATGCTCAAGCTGCTTTAGACAGCAAACTAAGAGACATTAGCGCGGAGCAAGCTGCTATATCAGCTAACAAAGCTGTCGCAGCATCCTATCGAGAATTAGGTGTAAGGTCATCTGAGTCCATCAACCAACTCAAGGCTAAGGCTATCGCTGCTTTTGAAGCTATTAAGAACAGTGGCACGGCATCGGCACGAGATATTGCTGTTGCACAAGATGCTTTAAACAATACACTAAAAGACCTTGATTCAGAATTAGACGGGACTGGTAAAACAGCGCGAGATGGTGGGGGTGGGTTTGATGTCCTAACTGCTGCGATAGGTGCTGCCACTCTAGCATTAGGTGGGTTCATCAGAGCAAGCTACCAAACTGGTAGAGCATCTGATACTAGTTTGAGGGCATTATCTACTCTTACAAACGATTCTAAAGGCTTGCATAAAGAACTCCAGCAGTTGTCAAAGGAGTTAGGATATCAAGTAACAGCCACAGAGTTAGCGACTACTGGCTATGACGTTCTCTCTGCAGGGTTTAACAAAACTGCGGATGTAGTTGAGATTCTCAAAAACTCCCAGAAAGCCGCTGTTGGTGGATTTGCTGAGATAGGTGTTGTGGCTGATGCTGTGACAACAATTCTCAATTCCTACGGTAAAGGTGTAGGTGAAACAGAGAAGGTTACAAGTCAGTTCATACAGACACAGAACGATGGTAAGATTGTCGTCTCGCAGTATGCCCAACAGATAGGTAGTGTAGCCTCAACCGCCGCTGCTAGTAATGTCAGTTTGGAAGAGTTGAACGCTACCGTTTCTGTAGCCACAGCTTCTGGGGTAAGGGTAGAGTCAGCTTTCACTGGGTTAAGGCAAGCAATTAGCTCAATTGTTAAACCTTCCGCTGAAGCTGAGAAAGTAGCTGAGAAATTAGGTATTAAGTTCGATGCAGCAACACTTAAACAGAAGGGGTTTGCTGCTGTCTTAGAGGACGTGAGGAAGAAGGCTGGTGGTAATGCCCAAGCTCTTGGTATCTTGTTTGGTTCTGTTGAGGCGGTAGCCGCAGTCCAACCCGCTCTTAACGACTTTGAGAAGTTCACAGAGTTTATAGAAAGACAGAAGAACGCCGCTGGTGAAGCTGATAAAGCGTTCCAGAAGATGAACGGCAGTATAGCGTCTTCTGAGAAGTCACTATCTGGTGTAGCTGATGCTATCAAGAATAAAGCTTGGGAGTCTTTTGGGGTAATTATCAGACCTATAGGGGCTGCTATCACCGGGATGGGCAACGCTTTTCTTGCTCTTCCTGGTCCGATTCAGTCTACTATCATTGTTTTAACAAGTCTGACAGTAACTCTTGCAGCCGCTTTAGTTGCTATTAATTTATTACTAAAAGGTGCATCTGCTTTAGGAATTTCTCTAGCATTTAGTATTAGAGGGCTAAGTTCATACTTAATAACTCTTGCCACTGCTATATCTGGTCTGACCACTCAGTCTATTATCGCAACCCTTACTTTGCAGGGGCTGAAGACACAGTTGGTAGGACTGCAATTTGCAGTTTCAAACTTAATATATGTACTAGGGTTTTTAATAAAAGACCTAGCCACAGCCGCCTTAACCTTCATCAAATCTGGGGGTTTGTTAACAGCACTTGGCTCCGCCTTTGCCTTTTTAATAAGTCCTATCGGTCTACTAATTATTGGTCTAGCCGCGCTAACAGCAGCCTTTGTTGTTCTCTACACTAAGAGCGAAGTATTTAGAAAAGGTGTTAACTTCCTTGGGGAGTTGTTAAAAACAGTATTCCTGGATGCTGTCAATACTGTCAAAGGAGCCTTCGATTTGCTCGGTAAGGCTGTAAACGTCGTAGGCAGGTCTATAAATTGGTTCACTACCGGGACTGGTAAGAACTTTGATTATCTGGCAGCAATTATAGGAAACTTTAGTAATTCGACTTTAGAGTATCTTGGCTCTCTAGCAGACTGGCTTGCAAACCTTGATATGTTCAAGCCATTAATTGACTCTGCTAAGAATGCGGCTGCTGGTATTAGTGGTGCTTTTGGCGGTAAGGTTGGGGACTTCTTTAGTGAGCTTAATAAGGATGGGTTTTTAGGGGCAGTTGGTATAAGACCTTTTAGTGCTGCCAGAGACTACTTGAGTGGTTTATTTGGTCGTACACAGCAAAGAATTGACAAAGAAGCCGCAGCAGAAAAAGGTAATCAAGTTAAGAAAACTCAACTCAGTCCCGCCCCAGTCAGACCAAAGCTAACTGGGGGGGCAGGAGTTGACGTTAAAGGTGGTGACGAGAAGACTGAGGGTGCTTCATCCAAGAAAGAGTATCAACAATATACCTTCCTCAAACCCACACCTGCTTCTGTTAATAGTGGGATGGGCAACCGTGTGCACCCTATCACCGGAAAGGTAACGTTTCACGCTGGGATAGACACACCGGACAAACTCGGTACTCCTGTCAAAGCGTCCTTACCAGGAAAAGTCACTGCCGCTGGTTTTAACAACGGCGGTTACGGTAATCTTGTAGACCTTGAGAGTATTGATAAAGAAGGTAGGAAAGTCACCCAGCGGTTCGCTCACTTGAGTGAAGTGTTAGTTAAGGTTGGAGATGAAATTGAACAAGGTACGGTGCTTGGTAAGGTTGGGTCAACTGGAAGATCCACTGGTCCACATCTACATCATGAGGTTCGTGTCAATGGTAAGTTAGTTGATCCTCGGTCACAGTTTGGTAAGAAGTTCAATCTTCCAGTAGGTAAGAATGTCCTCTCAGAAGATAGTGTAGAAGCCAAGCCCCTCACAGCTCAACAGAAGACGGTTGCTGGTGTTATAGAGATGGCTAAACGCCTCGGTATGAACCCGGAGGATTTACTCAGGGTTATGTTACTGGAAACAGGTGGCACACTATCTCCTAAAGCTCACGGAAATGGGGCTGTGGGGCTGATAGGCTTTACAAAAGACAATCAGAAGGAACTGGGTGCAACCTTAGACCAACTAGGCAAGATGACCGCTGAAGAGCAACTGCCTTATGTTGAGAAGTACCTAAAAATCCACTCTAGAGGACAAGTTCTAAACTCACTTGAGAAAGTATCGGCAACTGTCTACGGTGGTAATCCTGGGGTCAAACCAGACTCAAAGCCAGACGGAAGATTATCTTTACGCCAATATGTTGGTAGAGCTAAAGACCGTTATTCATCACAAGCTAATAAATTAATTGGAGAGGTAGACGCATCAACAGGGGATACTCTCGAAGTTAAAGCTGCGATCGCTGAACAAACCAGAGGCGATGCCAAAGTGGCACGGGACAAAGCTTATGAAGAGAAGAAAACCCAAGTCACTTTAGATGGTGAACGTCAGCGCAGTGAGATAGAGAACGCCTTTGCTGAGGCTAAAAACGATTTAGATAAGAGACTCGCCACTACTAAAGACGAACAAAGCAGAACGCTTTTGGAGCGTAGGATTGCTTCATTAGACTTAGATAAAACTAGTCTTTTGCAAAACTCCACATTAGCTTCTGAAAGAGCGCAGGTTGAGTTTCGTATCAATCAATTAATGGCGGTAAAGGCGACTTTAACCCAAGAGGAGTCAGATGAGCTTAACTCCTTAGAGAACCGCAGAAAAGCTATTCACAGCGAACGCCAAGACCAACTTGCGGAGGAAGCCCGTGCCTTTGAGCTAAGACAAGCCGAGAACGCTGCTGCCGACAAAGAAGCTGACAAACAGTACCTAAACCAGATTCGTAGGCTTGAGCAAGAGGTGGAGATAAACAATCTCCAAGGTCAGCAAGCTGAGTTTCGCCGACAGTTCTATGATGCTGAAAACAATCATTACGATAGAAAACTGGTGTTAGAGCAACAGATAGCCGAGGTTAGAGCCAGAGGAGATGAGAAGGCATTATCTACTCTACAAGAGCTATCTGCCCAAAATGACCGCAGGTTACAACTTGACCAGCAGAGAGTAAGGGACGCGGAACTGGCTGCTAACCGAGAGTTAAATCTCAGCATTGACCAAATTGCCCATGAGCAGGAGCTTAGTAGGTTAAAAGGCGACCAAGCTGAAAGACAGAAACAACTATGGGAGATCGAGCAAGCGCATAGGGAGCGGTCATTAGAGCTAGAAACTCTCACCCAACAAGCAAGGGAATCTGGGGATTATGCCGCAATTGAGAGACTGCGAGTAATAACAGAGCTTAATGACACCCGACTGCAAAATGAGTTAAAGCAAGTTACTGACCAAGGCAATATTGCAAAACAATATTACGAAACAGTAGGGGAAGCAGCAAGAGCGGCTACACAACAATTCTTTGAGGATATATTCACAGGCACAAAAGGGTTAGGTGATGCCCTGAATAGCTTCTTAACCTCAATTCTGAAAGCTGTTGCCCAACTGGCTGCTGCTAACGTTACTAAGGCAATCTTCAGTGGTTTTGGTGGTACAGGTTTTGCTACTGGTGGATATGTGAGTGGTCCAGGTACAGGCACAAGTGACTCCATAGCAGCCCGACTTTCAAACGGTGAGTTTGTTATGAGAGCTAAAGCTGTTAAACACTGGGGAACTAACTTCCTTGACTCACTCAATACCATGCAAACTCCAGCTCTCTCACTAGTAACTGTTGGTGTTGGTAGTTCTACAGGCGGGTCTAGCCGCTCACAAACCATCATGATGAACGTCTCAACACCAGATGCTAACAGCTTTAGAAAGTCTGGTTCCCAACTGGGTAGAGATGCTGCTGAACAGCTAAGGAGAGGTATGAACCGCAACGGATAAAAGCTATACTAGAAATATCACAAGCTATTTAAATGCTAGGTATGCCTTTTAATGAAGTACGGTTAAATTTAGGTTTTGATCAGGGTACTGTTGGTGGAGCTTCTTTCTCCACCACAGTTCTTACCACAGGAGGTGGTTATGAGCAGAGAAACTCTAATTGGGATGAGCCAAGAGGACGTTGGCAGATAGGGGATAGGCTCTACGACAGAGAAGAATTAGATTATATAATTCGCTTTCACCGTGCCCACAGAGGAAAGGCGGATGGGTTTAGGTTTAGAGATTGGGCTAACTATCAAGCTGTGAATGAGTTAATCGGTGTAGGAAATGGAGTAATCACACAATTCCAACTCAAGAAGACTTACACCATTGGCTCTTTATCAACAGTGCAAATTATTAAAAAACCAGTTGCTGGTAGCGTCTTTTTAACAGTTGCTGGTGTACCTATAACTAGTGGTTTTAGTGTTGATAACACCACTGGTTTATGCACTTTTACTGCACCACCCACAGGCATTGTTAATGCGACCTTTGACTTTGATATTCCAGTCCGGTTTGAGCAAGATACTTTTGACCACCGCTACGATGCTGGGACTCCAGATGAAATGCTCTTTTATGTGAGTACATTGGCAGTTCTGGAGATTAAGATATGAAGTCATTAGCAACAGCACTCTCTAGTCACCTACAACGAGAGAACACCAAGCTAACAACTTGCTGGCGGGTGACTCGCACTGATGGTCTAGTCCAAGGTTTTACCAGTGGGGATAAGCAGTTAGTAATTGGTGGCGTGATTTATAAAGCATCTACAGGTTTTAGTGCCTCAGCTTTTGCTCAAGATAACTCTCTGGCTGTTAGAAACTTAGAGCTTAACTCTGCTTTATCCGATGATTCTATTAGTGAGACAGACCTAGTAGGTGGACGCTATGACTATGCCAGAGTTGACATCTTCTTAGTCAACTGGGAGAATCCACCTACCACGCTCTTGGTAGACCCTCCAAATCACATCTTAATGATTAGTGGGTTCTTAGGTGAAGTAAGTCTCACAGATGTTCGTTATTCAGCAGAGATTAGAAGTTTTGCCCAACTCTTACAGCAGAAGATAGGAACTTTAACAACTCAAGGATGCCGCGCTGTCTTTGGTGATTCAAAGTGTACAAAAGACCTGACAGCTTTAACCGATAACTTGACTATCAATTCTGTCACTAATAACCGTCAATTCACTGTTAGCTCTGGGAGAGGTAATGGCTTCTTTGAGTTAGGGGAAGTGACTTTCACAAGTGGGGAAAACAATGGCTTCAAGTCAACGGTTCTTTCTTTTATAGGAAACCAATTCCAACTGTTTGAACCAATGCCTTATGACATCCAAGTTGGTACGACTATTAGGGCTGTGGCAGGGTGCGCTAAGACCGTTGGAGCTTGTAAAAGTTACAGCAACATTCTTAACTACCAAGGCGAACCCCATATTCCTGGTGAAGATAGATTTTTAGGGGGCTTTGAAGGCTAATGACTAAACAACAAATTGTTACTACAGCAAGGGAGTGGTTGGAAACACCCTACCATCATCAAGCAAGAGCTAAAGGGGTGGGTGTTGACTGCATTGGGTTGGTACTAGGTGTGCTGAGAGAGTTAGGAGTTTACACCTTTGACTTCACGGACTATGACAGAACTCCAGATAGTACGGTGCTCCTCAGTCTTCTAGAAGCTCATTGTACCCCTACAGACAGTCCAGAGCCGGGAGACATACATCTATTCAGGATCAAGAGAAACCCACAGCACGTTGGTATTGTCTCTGACATAGGGCTAATCCACGCTTACCAAGGGGTTGGTAAGGTTGTAGAACACACGCTAGATGAGTTCTGGCAGCACAGAATTATTAAATCTTTTATTTTACCTGGTATATAAAAATGGCAACTATCGCGCTTAACCTGGCTATAGGGTTTACCGCTAATTATCTATTAGGTCTACTTACTCCAACACAAAAACAAGAAGGTGCAAGATTAAGTGACTTATCAGCACCGAAGTCTAGTTACGGCTCTGCTGTACCAAAGGTGTACGGAGCATCTAGATTGGCAGGAAACCTTATGTGGTCTACTCCCATTAAGGAAAGAGTGTCTACTACCCGCTCTGGTGGAAAGGGTGGTGGTGGTGGTGTAGAAACCACTAACTATACCTATAGCTGTAACTTTGCCTTCCTTCTGTGTTCTGGAGAGATAATAGGTGTAAGAAAAATATGGCTTAACTCTAAGCTAGTTTACAACGTTAGCCCTGAAGCAGACGCTGATACTATAACCGCATCTCTCAAGTTCGCTGAGAAGGTACGTTTCTATAATGGTAGTTCTACACAAGGTCAAGACTCGTTGATGGCTTCTGTCCAAGGGGTAAATGACACTCCAGCGTACAGGGGGAGGGCTTATATCTTGTTTGATGACTACCCTCTTGAGGAGTTTGGAAACCGTCTTCCTGCTGTGTCCTGTGAGGTTGTTACTTATGGCTACTGGAGTCTTGGTAGGTTATACAGCATAGATGTTTCCTTGGGAGTGGTTATTAGGGACTTGTGTCTTCAAGTAGGTTTTAACACCACAGAAGTTAACACTACAGAAATAGACTCAATGTTGATTAAAGGGTTCGTGGTTAGTCAATCTCTCAATGCTAGAGATGCGATCGCGCAACTGCAAAAGGCTTACTTCTTTGATGCCCTGGAGTCTGGTGGTAAGTTAAAGTTTATCAACCAAGTCCGGGGTGGCTCACCATTAACTATTCCCAGAACCGACTTAGCTACTGCGGAAGAAGGACAGGAGCGACCTGACCTATTCAAAGAAACAAGACAACAAGATATAGAGTTACCAGATGAGGTCACAATCACCTATGTTGATTACGACTTCAGCTACCAACAGAACACACAGACTGCTCAACGGCAAAACTCGCCTAACAAGAATAAATTAGAGATTCGGCTTGACCTAGTGCTAACAGCCTCACAGGCATTAGCGGTCGCCAGGAAGACCATATTCCTAGAGTGGTCAAAGCGGCGTAGGTTCGAGTTTTCTTTACCTCTGAGGTATAGCACTGTCGAGCCAGGAGACGTAGTGCAGGTTAATTTACACTCTTCAACTCAACAGAACGTCTACCTCAGCAAGGTTGATGTGGGTGCTAACTTTCTATTGCAATGTGAAGGTATTCCTTATGACCCAACTTTACTAACACTCACAGCAGTAGCGACTGCACCAGCGGTCAGCTTATCACTTGGCAACCCTAGTGATACTGAACTACGGATACTAGACCTTCCTTTAGTCAAAGACACAGATGCTCCACAAGGGGTCTATATAGCGGCTACAGGTAACAGTGCCTGGAGAAATGCTCAGTTGTTCATCAGTCGGAACTTAGGTAGCTCTTATGACTCTGTAGCCTCTATAATAACGAGAACAGTTCTTGGTACTTGTGTCACCACTCTAGCAACCGCATCTGAGTTCTATGTTGACTACAAGAACACGCTGAGGGTGACAGTTGATGGTGAATTGGAATCTGTGCCAGAGCTAGATTTTTTCAATGGGCGTAACGTTGCCTTAGTTGGAGGCGAAGTTATCTACTTCAGGTTTGCTACTTTGGTTTCTGGCAATACTTATGACCTATCAACACTTTTGAGAGGCAGGCGGGGCACAGAACAATCCATAAGCACACATACCTCTGGGGAAGACTTCTACCTTCTTAGTGGTTACTTAACAAGAGTTGCTGGCGAATCTTTAGACCTTTATACTCAACGTCTCTATAAAGCTCCTATTAATGGGCAAGCTTTAGCAGATATTACTCCTACAGCGTTCACTAGCACAGGGAGATCACTTAAACCTTATGCCCCTTGCCAAGTTAAAGGAAGCAGAGATACCAGCGGTAATTTAACAATCTCTTGGGTGAGAAGAAATAGGTTATTTGGGGAGCTATTAGATTATCAAGACGTTCCTTTGAGTGAGGCAAGTGAGTCTTACAGAATAAACATTCAATCTGGGGGTCTAACTAAAACCTTCATAGTTAGCTCCCCTAGCCTTTACTTCTCCGCTACTGAACAAACCTCTTTCTTTGGGTCACTACCAGGAAGTGTAGACATAGATGTTTCACAATTCTCTTCTGTTGTGGGATTTGGGTTCTCTACAGTTTTAAGTATATAATTATAGTAGTAATCACTATAATTATTTTTACAATGCCAACCCCTAGAGGAAAACTACCACAACTATCTGAAAGTCAAGCCAGTAAGACTGTCACCCTCAACGAAGCTTTTGCAATTCTTGAGGCTCTGACAGTTGGTGGAGTCTTATCAAGAACTTTAACTACTCCACCTGTTTCTCCTGCTGATGGTGATGCTTACATAGTCCCATCCAGCGCAACTGGTGTTTGGGCTGGGAAAGCCACGAACGTAGCCCACTACAGCAATGGAGTTTGGCAGTTCTATGCGCCAAACATTGGCTGGCATCTATTCTCGATTCCCGATGCAAAGTTTTACCACTTCGATGGGAGCGCGTGGGTATTAGTATGATTATTCACAATTTCACTAATACAGATATTCCTGGCTCTGTCAAACACTATGGCGAGATATCTCATGTAGAGCCAACAGGGGAAGGCTACACCATTGAGCAGCAATTGCCGATGGGTAAGGTCGCACTGTGTTCTCTGAGTGGTTCTGTGGCGGTTGTAGGTGACAGACAGGTCATTAATAAGTTTATGCAGTCTGGGATTATCTATGCCCTCGTTCTACCTGAAGAACTCCCTCACCTCATAAAAGAGAGTGAACAACTACATGAGTGGTTAGCCACTAAGGAGGCATCAATAGCAGCGTTAACAGAAGCTGCATCTGAAGTATCAGCCCCAGTCATAGAGCCAGAGTATTTACCTCCCAACACTTTTGGAAATAGTTCAATCAGCATTTTAGGGAGGTTTGCGTAAATGGTAACTTTAAAACCACAGTTTGATACCCACACCTTAGACCTGGAACTTAAGAAGGGTGAGAGCGCACAATTTTCTGTAACAATTACAAACCCTGATCTGGATCTTCGTGGCTGTTTGGTTTTCGCAGAAATTCGCAGGCTTTCACCAGGCTACAATTTAATCCCCCAGTTCACAGGCATCGTCACATCTGGTAGCAACACTATCCAAATCAAGCAATATCCTTTTACGAATGATAAAGCAAGAGTTTTATCATCCCTGCCAGTACGAAGCGGGGATTTAATCACTTTAGAAGGATCAGGAATTACAGGATCAAAAGTTGTTTCAGTCACCGATTCCCAAATAATTGCCACAGCCCTAGCTACCAGGACAATTAACGAAGGAAGGCTATTAGTGCGATCGCTTTCGGTAGCTTCTTTCACCGCAATTCCTATTAGTGCAATTACAATAATTACAGCAGCTAATACTTCAGTAGGGGCAACATCTATTGCTTTAAATTCTCTAGGACTGGATGTACCAGCAAGCACAACTTTGAATTTTGCAACTCGCACAGTTGACGGGTGGCAATATTTAGGAAGTGCGAAACTAACAGCAAGTGCAACAAATAGCACTACGCCTACGAATCTTACAGTTTCACCTTTATCTGTAGCTATTCCTGCAAATGCGATCGCTTGGTTTGGTTCAGCAGCTTTTAATAGTTTTTACCTAGCAATAGACCCCGCCGATACTCAATTTCTGGAATCCGGAAATTATGGGTACGACGTGATTTGTAGGCAAGCAAACGGATACACAATCAGATTAATTCAGGGTAATGTGGAGCTAACAGATCATTGGAGTGACGGAGTTTAATTATGCCTGAATATGGAATAATTGTTGGCACAGGGTTGTTAGGAATTTTTACAGGCAATAGTGTTAACCCTGGGGGATTCATAGGACTAAGTAATCCACCTATGATAGATAGTAGAATTGTAGAAATTCAGATTCAAATAACCTCGCCAGAAGTTGTTATTTCAGGGCAACAAATGTCCCCAGAAATTATTATTTCGGGACAGCAAGTTTCTCCAAACGTTATTATTTCAGGAATATAAATATGCCAAACGCAATTATCTCAACTGCTAGTTTTCAGGGCGACGGAAGCCAAGAAAACATATTAAATGCCATAAGTTCTGCAATGATTACAGCAGGATTTACCTTGTTAAAAAGCTACACGGTCGGGACAACTGGAAACTTCCGTGTTTGGAATTTTAACACTGGCGGAACTCAAACTTATGCAAACTTAATAATTGAATTTGGCTTTACAAATGCTTCATCAGGCGTTAGTTTCAAAGGCTATTCAACCTTTAACGCTGAAACCAATACAGGGAGCAATCCTTCAATAACTACTAACGTTTCTAATGCTTTTGGGCTGTCCGATTCGTATATTTTCCAGATTTGCAACCATCCTGAAGTTCGAGGAGTATTTATTTCAGGAAACGGGGGTATACGGATGTTTCTGGGATATTTCAGACCAGATCCAACAATATCTAGCAATAATTGGTGGGATCAGAACAATGCTCCTTATGCTTATATTCCAAGAGACAATGCTATAGACTTTCCTCAGAGAATTGCATTTAGTGTGTTGGCAACGTTACAGCCGATTAGTTCTTTAGCCGGGGGTAATACTGCCTCCGTGAATCTGGCGATAACGGAGATAGTCAGTCAATCGGGTGGCTCAAACACGCCGGGAAACCTTCGCGCTCTATATCCCGCCACTATGTCAGCGCATATGCCAGGTACGGGCGTGATACAGTTTGCCCATATGTTTTCATCTGATGTGGTTCAGGGTGGAGTTGTTGGGATGTCAATCGGAGATTATTGCTCTGTAGGGGCAAGCCAATATGCTGTTTGGAATGGTAATACAATCAATAACGCCAAACTCCTGATCAAAACCGCTTAACTCCCGTATTTAGATAGTCAATATCAGTCCCAAGGCTTTAAGCTATTCCCAAAACCCTTGCCAGCAATAGATTGTGAGTTACCGCAATATGGACTTATTTAAAGTATTAGCAAAGTCTACTATAGCTGGCATGGTTGGTGGTTTAACTCAAGTAGAGATAGAAGAGCTAGACACAATCCTTTCAAACAATAACTTCCCTTCTTTAGCTGAGATAATGAGTTAGTGCAAAGCTATCTTATCTACAGCCCGAATAACTCTCTAGGGGTGGCAAACTAGCTGCCCCTTCTAAGTTTGTCGTATTGTGAACACCGACGCGGCTAACACTACAGACTCCAGAGACCTAATATCACTTAGTCTATTCGTGGCGGGTATAATAGAAGTAAGTATCAATAAAATATTATGCAAACAGATTATATAGTGCCTGCGGAGGTTTTATCTGCGGCTATAGGAATAGATAAGTCCCGAATTTACCAACTGCAGCGAGATGGTATTTTACCAGAGCCTAGGAGAAAAGGTGAGTGGGATCTAGTAGGGTGTGTCCAGGCTTACCTTGCTTACAAACTACAATTCAACCAACAAACAAAAGATTCTTCACAAGCTGACTTGACCGCTGAGAAGACCCGTTTAACAAAAGCTCAAGCCGACGTTCAAGAGTTGCTAATAGCTGAGAAGAATGGAATTTTAATTAACTCTGAAGAAGCAAAGCAAGGCTGGTCAAAGCTGGTGATGTCCTGCCGTTCAAAGTTGTTAGGGTTGCCAACTCGACTAGCTTTTGAAGTGGCAGCAGAGTCTAATCCGACAGTTGTTCAAGAATTGCTGACAGAGGCTGTCTATGAGGCACTGAGCGAGTTAGGAGGCGATGATGACAGTATCTAGCACGCTATACGAAGTTAGACGATTGTTCGCTCCACCACCCCGCCTGAAGGTAAGTGAGTGGGCAGACCGTTATCGGTTTCTATCACCAGAGAGTAGTGCAGAGCCTGGTAGGTGGAGAACTTCGAGAGCTGAGTATTTGCGAGGAATTTTAGACGCATTCAACGAGCCAGCCTCAGAGACTGTAGTTGTGATGTGTAGTTCGCAGGTAGGTAAGACTGAAACTCTTGCTAATGTAGTTGGGTATTTTTCTAGTCAAGACCCTTCGCCGGTGTTATTCCTGCAACCTACATTAGAAATGTCTGAGGCTTACAGTAAGGACAGATTAGCCCCAATGATCAGGGATAGCCCAGCTTTATTTGAGATTATGGGCGACCGTCCTCGTGGGGAGAACACGCTTCTTCATAAACAATTTCCGGGTGGTCATGTAAGCCTAGCAGGTGCTAACAGTCCTGCTTCTTTGGCTAGTAGACCTGTTAGGATTCTCCTTGCTGATGAGGTAGACAGATTCCCCCCCAGTGCTGGTGGAGAGGGAGACCCAGTTAACTTAGCTAAGAAGCGCACCATGACATTCTGGAACCGGAAGATAGGTCTTGTTTCTACACCAACAAATAGAGGTAGCAGCCGGATTGAGAAGGCTTTCTTAGAGTCTGACCAACGCCGTTACTTTGTACCCTGCCCGCACTGTGGTGAGCATCAAGTCTTAGTATGGTCACAGGTTAAATGGCGACCTGAAGAGCCATCACGAGCTTGGTACGAGTGCGCTAAGTGCAATAGACCTATTGAGAACTCTTCTAAGCAAAAGATGCTCAGAGGAGGTGATTGGCGAGCCACTGCACCTTTTACTAACTGTGCTGGCTTTCACTTGAACGAGCTGTACTCACCTTGGCGAAGTTTTGGTGATGTTGCCACCGACTTCTTAAAAGCTAAGGATGACCCACAGAGATTAAAAGTGTGGGTCAACACCAGCCTAGGCGAGACATGGGAAGAGCAGCAGGGTCAGACATTAGACTTTGAGGAGTTAGCAGCCCGCGCTGAAGATTACCCACAATGTTTCATACCTAAAGGTGGTTTGCTACTCACAGCAGGCGTTGACGTTCAGGCAGATCGGTTAGCCATAGTTATCAAGGCATGGGGTCGTGGTGAGCAGAGCTGGCTTATCCATTGGTCAGAAATCTTTGGTGACACGAGCCAACCGTCTGTCTGGGAACAGTTGGATGATTTACTTTCTCTACCCTTTGAACATCATGATGGCATAGAGCTATCAGTCAGTGTCGCTGCTATTGACTCAGGCTTCCGTCCGCAGTCTGTCTACCAATTCTGTAGAGGAAGACACAGCTTCAAGTGTATACCAACCAAGGGGAGTGGGACACCAAATAAACCAATACTCAGCCGTCCTAGTCTTCAAGATGTCAACGTGCGAGGCAAGGTAGTTAAGAATGGCATCAAGCTCTTCACAGTTGGCACAGATGTCTGTAAGTCATTAGTTTACTCAAGATTACAGTTAATGGCTGGTCAGCAAGGCTTTATGCACTTTCCTCAAGGATTACCTGAAGATTACTTTGCTCAACTAACTGCTGAGAAATGTGTGACTAAGTTCATACAAGGACAGCCAACTCACCAGTGGATAAAGGTCAGAACCAGAAACGAGGCTTTGGACTGTGAGGTGCTGGCTTATGTAGCTGCTGTTGCTAATGGTCTATCCACTATGAACTGGGACAGACTGCGGAGCAAACTATTTCCATCAACAGCAGCAGAGGAAACCAAACCTAAAGCCACTAAACCCAAAGGTAGTATTAAGGAGACAGGAAGGGGCTTTGCAACCAACTGGTGATGAGAAAGTAAGACAGAGAAGGAGTTTAGGGGCAGAAGGTCTACCAACATACCCCACCCCCTTCCAGGTTCTTTAGGAAATGCGCTTTAATACGGGTCGCGTAGCCGCAAGCTACCCCTGAGTCAAACTTTCCACAAACCTATACCTACTACCATACGCTTAAACGAATTGATTAAATATCTTTGTACTAGTAAGGAAAACACACATTATGGCTTTCAATATTCCCGCACAATTTGTGCCAGGTGACAGCTCTACTTGGTTCGATCAACCTTTCGATGGGATAGACCCAACTACCGGCTTGAGGGTGACTTTTAGCCCTGCGGACTACGAGCTAAAGTATGCAATCAGAGGTGATGTCGCCATTGACTTAGTGGCTTCTGAGCAGGACGGTCTTTGGAAGACTAGTCTAAGCGGGGCTGTATCCCTCGGAACGCTACCGGGGACTTACTTCTGGCAGGCTTACGTTACTAACCAAACTGGCGATCGCTCTACAGTCGGTCAGGGTCAGTTATTAGTGGTAGCAGGACTAGCTGGTGTTCTCCTTGACTTTGATGGGCGCTCGGAGTCCCGGAAGATGCTTGACGCAGTGACTCAAGCTATTCAGGCTCGTCTAAATGGCGGAGCGGTCTTGAAGTATCAGATTAAAGATCGAGACCTGGAGCGTGACCCCCTCGATAGTCTTTATGTACTACGAGATAAATTGAAGTGGGAAGTTTATCGAGAGGAGCGTAAAGGTAGCTCGATGAACTATTTGCGGTTCAGATAGTTTCACTGCCAGACAGCAGAAAGGACTCTTGTAGATGGTTACAAGAGTCCTTTCTGGTTGTTTGGGTGTTTAACCTACTAATGTTTTCTGATTCTCTTTTGGAGGCTCTGGGGGAGTCAGCAGGTCATATAGAACGTATCCTATTGTCAGGTTAGCCGCTAGAGACAACGCGCTCAACACGCCTAGTATTGAGCCAGCAATTACGTTCTTCTTGGCTATGCGCTTGTTAACTAGATATTCTTCTTGTGTAACAGGAAAAGGATTCGTTTCGTTATACATAAACTTGTTTATATTCTTTACTATCTCTAATATAACAGTTTGTACGGTCAGCAAGAAGCAGCCTAGAGATTAACCCACCGCAATTCCACAGTTGGCTACAACTTCCTCTATAAAACTTTGTTGGGGAATTGCTTGAGCAGTCTGACTTTGGAGAGATTCTTAATATGTTCAGAGAAAACTGACTTCATTCTATTTAACTCTTCTTCTGAAAAAAGAGGGAAGTTTAGGTTTAGTTCGGTATTCATAAAAGTGTCATATAACTTACTAGTACAACTATACCCGTTTTCGTAGATAGCAGGTAGCAGTCTAGGGATTAATCTAGACTGCTGGTTGGCTATGCGACGAACGGTTCGTTAGAACGGACTTACGAGTGGTTTAATCTCTAAAGCTCCTCTGATGCCACAAGCTGCTACTGCTTTAGCAACCGCTTCTGCTGGCACTTCACCTTGGCTGAGGAAGCCGTCATGGAAGTCTAGGACAGGCTCGAAGCCATACTCTTCAGACTGTTTGAGAATATTGCTTATCAGGCAGGATTCAGCACCTTGCAGCAAGTGAGCCTGGACTTTAGAGATTAAACCTGCTTTAGGAATACCTGCCAGTTGTAGGCTCATGCCGGCAGAGTTCTTAATGAATGAACCTTCCTTACCTTTAAAAAGCTGTGGAAGAATTGTGTCGTCCTGGGTTTTAATAGCTGTCTTGATTAACTCACCAACTTCCCGGACTGCTGCAAGGAAAGGGGAACAGACATCTGTGAACTTTCTGAAAGCTTGGAACGCTAACTGAGGGTCATTGTTGAACTCTTCAAGGAAGCTGGCGAACAAGGTGTCTACCTCAAACTTCTTATATTTTTTCTTATCTTTATTCTTATTTCTTGCTTGTGCAGCCAAAGCGCGTGAGATACTCAGGAAACCTTTCTCAGCCCTTTCAATAGCTGGTACTCTTGCTCCCATTAAAACAGCTAGGAATATTTTCTTCCAGGTGTCAACCTCAACTCCTATTTGCTCGGCGATCGCTACTTTACCAGTCTTACCAGAGATGTAATCTTCTAACCAGCCTTGGTCGCTAATGTTGTACTGTTCAAGCATTTGGAGGTAGACGGCAGGCTGTGCGCTCTTCAGGTCATAGTTGATGTAATCCTGTTCACAGAAGGCAGCGGCTGTCAGACCACGACTTGCACTTTGGAAACCACCACCTAAATGTGTGATGCGACCGCTTACTTGAGCCTTGAAGGCTGGAACATAAGAACATCTACCACCGGGTAAGTCAATCGCAGCGTGGTCATAGATAACTGAGCGGAGACAGTTAGCGTCGTTCCTATAGCTCAAGTAGAGGGAGTCGTAAAGCTTTGTCTTGCCATTCTTGCTTAGTTCGACCTTAGCCGCGAATCTCTTTTGTCTAACGAAGCGGGCAGCGGCTTTTCTATCGAAAACTACAACATTTTTATAGGTCAAGATACGAGATGCAACCAGCTCAGGAAGCTTATTTCCACCTTCATCATAGATAGAGCTGGTGAGAGCAGCCCTTGTGGGCTTTCCTGTCTCTAACACGACTCTAGATAGCTCTCCGGACTCTAAGGAGCCGAGGATGGCATCTTCTATCATTTCAGTCCCAGAAGGGGGTATTCTGTACTTCTTGCATACAACCCCGACCTCGTAGGAGTGGTTGACCTCGATAATTCCTCTGGACTCTAGCTCTGTAATGCTTTCAGTTGTAATTCCAAACTCTTGTCTGATCAACTGGCTTGGTAGCTCTACCCAACCTTCTTCTTTCTTCAGCACACAAGAGCAGTTGTATAAATGCTTAAAGAATCTCTTTGTCCCATCATCCAGCCCTCCCAGTATTTGCTCAAAGGATGCCCAGATAGTTGGGGTAACAATTGTCTTCTTCTTGAATATGTAACCAGCCCCTCTATAAGTTTTACCTTTGCTTGGGCTGCGGAGTGTCTTTTCGCTTGTAGCTCTCTTTCTCTTAGCTTTAGAAGGTAGCTTTGCAGTGACTTTGTTCTCTGTTACTTCTGTGGCAACTTCGACAGTCTCTACCACAGCTTCTTCGACCTCAGCTTCCTTGAGTTCAGCACAAGCTGGGGTTTCTGCAACTTCCTCTACTTGAACCACCGAATGCTCGAA
>NZ_VIKZ01000090.1:0-8023 GCF_009711985.1 Dolichospermum sp. UHCC 0260
AATTTTCTATGTTTTGTGACCCCCGGCCAAATTCCTTGCAGCCAGAGGTAACAGTGAGAATCTAACTAAGCATGACGTTGACTGACTAAAACCTGATGAGAATATTCAAAATCATTATTAGTAATTCTGATATCAGCAGGATCTGTCTGTCCTTGCCCTCGGAAACGGCGAATAGCTTCCACAGCAGCTTGATTGCACAGCAACACTAAATCAGCGCCATTCCAGCCTTCTGTGACTTCAGACCAATATGTTAAATTCACATCTAATAATGGTCGTCCCTGAGTATAGACCTGCAAAATATCTAAACGACTGGCCAAATCAGGTAAATCTACTTTAAGTTGTAGATCTAACCTACCTGCCCGTAATAACGCTGGGTCAAGAGCATCAGGACGGTTTGTCGCCCCAATGACCAGAATACTTGCACCGACTTCTACACCATCTAACTCAGTTAATAATTGCCCTACTACCCGGTTACTCACGCCAGAATCACCACTGTAAGTTCCTCTTGCCGGAGCTAATGTATCAATTTCATCAATGAATATGACACAGGGTTCTGCTTGTCGCGCTTTAGCAAATAATTCCCGCACTGCTTGTTCACTAGCGCCCACCCAACGGGTCAGTAACTCTGGTCCGTTGACACCAATAAAATTAGCCCTGGCCTGGGAAGCCACAGCCTTGGCTAATAAAGTTTTACCAGTTCCCGGAGGACCCCATAGCAAAATCCCCTTGGGAGCAATAGCCTTAGTTTGTAGGTAAAGTTCTGGATAAAGTAGCGCCCCTTCTACGGATTCTCGCAGGGTTTGCTTAATATTCTCTAAACCACCAATATCATCCCAAGCAACTTGGGGAACTTCAACTTCCACACTGCGAAGTACAGCTGGTTTGATTTCCTTTAGTCCCTGCAAAAAATCAGTTTGAGTAACCGTCATGTTTTCTGGCGCTTGCACCTCTATAGAAGGAACTTGACGACGCAAAGCTGTGTAAGCCGCCTTTTGACAAACGGCCTTCAAATCAGCCCCCACAAATCCCACCGCCCGCTCGGCGATAAAATCGAGGTCAACGGTGTTATCCAAGGGCATGGAACGGGTGAGAATTTGCAGGATTTCTTTGCGGCCGTTGATATCAGGAATGCGAAACTGCACTTCTCGGTCAAATCTTCCCGGTCGTCGCAGGGCTGGGTCAAGGTGGTCAGGGCAGTTGGTAGCCGCGAGAACAATCACCCCTGGGCTATGGGAAAAACCATCCATTAAGCCTAATAATTGGGCAACCAGACGCTTTTCAACTTCCCCTTCTACGGCACTGCGGTCTGGGGCGAGGCTATCAATTTCATCAATAAAAATAATACAGGGAGCATTTTTGGCGGCTTTTTCAAAGATACCGCGCAGTCTTTGTTCCGCTTCACCGTAATATTTACTGATGACTTCTGGACCGACAATGGCAATGTAGTTAACGCCCAGTTCTTCAGCTAAAGCCCGGGCGGTGAGGGTTTTGCCCGTTCCTGGCGGACCAACTAATAATACGCCATGGGTGGGTTCTAGTCCCAATTTGGCGAGGAGGTCAGGGCGTTTTAAAGGAATAGCAATCAGTTCCTTGAGTTCTTTAAGAATTTCGCTCAGTCCACCGATATCTTTAAGAGCAATACCTGAAGTAGGATCGGGAGGAACAACTGGATCTGAGGGACCTGCACCAGAAGCTGGGGGGGATTGAGTGTTCATCCGACTTGTACCCACATCATTACCCATACTGCCCATATTAGCCCCCATATTACTGGTACGAGGGATATTTCCTGTTCTGGGAATACTGCTTAGGGGTCGGGAGTTAAACTGGACATTGGTCTTGATTTCTCCGTTTTCTGCTTTTTCTTCCAGAGTTTTTACTATTTCTAGTAACTGCTCAAATCCCTTGAATAAATCACTCATCAGATTCCTCCAAAAATTGACTCTAAAAAAACCATTGTTTCTTGGCTACATTATCCACTTAAAATAAAAGATTGGCGGCACCTTGAATTCTGGCCATGGGTTCGACAGATCTGGGTAACTTAGGTAAGCGAATAATTGTTTGCTGTGAAAATAAGCTGCTCTCAATCTCTACATCTTGAGTGTAGCGATTTTGTACCACATAACGCTGTTGAATTCCTATGGTTTTTAGAGATTCTGTTAAGCGAATATGTTCAGCTATAATTGCCGCTTCTCCCTGAATTACACCCACAAATTGGGTATGCTTTGGGTTTTTTAATTTCTTCTGAGCTTTAACCACTTGTTGGCGTTGGTGATTAAATCAATAAGATTTTGTTTTTCTGCTGCTTGAGCAATACTAAAGTTATTTTGGTTTTGATAGCGTTGCTTTTTAGCTAAGAAATAATCCTTACCTCCCCCTTCAGATGGTACTATTTCTTCTATCATTCGTGGGATCAATTTTAAAGTAAATTCGTTTTTACCATTGATCTTTTCTAGCTTATTTTGATATTCTTTTTCATGGGATTTTAAATGGTTTAGCAGATTATTTGTAGAAGTAAAATAAGTTCCAAACCGCAAGGGTAAAACTGTAATCTGTTGAAAAAGTTCACAAATTACTCGATCATGGGATAAAGCCATTTGGATAATTTTTTCATCATTATTTTGGAATGATTCTAAAAATATCCCCGGTTCGACAATAGCCGCAAGTTCAGTACCATTAATTAGCACTACTTGATTAGCAGCACCCTGTGGCAAAATCAAGGGAGAGCTAGGTATTTCCAAAAAAGCATAAGTGTAGAGATTTTCTAATTCCATATATTTCACCTAGATAAAAATATTTGCTGTTACGAAGTACCTAAAGTTCATATTCATTAAAATAAGGGATAAATTTTTTTCCAGATAATTTGGGGATTTACAATTACACAAACTTGGTTATAATGATAAAAAATATTCAGGTATTTTTCATGAAAACAATTAGTAATCGCAGTATTAGCAGAGCTAAAATTAGCACAATGCCTCGGACTAAGTCTGATGCATCAAGTCAATTGGATCTTTATAAAATGGTGACGGAGAAACAACGTATTCAGCGAGATATGTATTCTATTAAAGAACGAATGGGTTTACTTCAACAACGCTTAGATATCCTCAATCAACAGATAGAAGCGACAGAAAAAACGATTCATAAATTGCGTCAACCTCACTCAAATACTGCTCAAAATATAGTGCGTTCAAATATTTTTGTTGAGTCGAATAATTACCAAACTTTTGAGGTTGAATATTAAGATCCATTCTGTACTAGTAATCTGTCAAATTTATTTTGACGGGTTTTTGGTAGTGCGGGCATCTTGCCCGCGTGAGCGAGACGCTCACACTACAGTCCATCATTTTTATATTGACAAACTACTAGTTATATAACCATCCTATTTGAATTTTACTCAATATACTTAGATTGTAACACCGATCAGGAAAGGCTTGGACTTTCTCACTTTTTCAACAATCAAATAGGATTCCTATAGGATAATTCCCAATTACCGTTTTCTAAGGGTTTTGAATATAAAAAGAAGTCGCTTACTTGCGCCCATCAATACTAAGGTAACAAGACGAGATGTTGATCTTTATTAACTTCTGCTGTGAATTGAGGTGGATATTCAAAGTCTTCCTGTTCAGCTTCTAATTCTAAGCGTGCTTCCTCTTGTTCAGCTTCTAGTTCCAAGCGTGCTTCCTCTTCTAAGGCTTGAATTTTTAAAAGAATCTCTTCTTCTTGAATCTCGAATTCTTCCTCACCAATTTCGCCAATATCAAAGGAAAGTTGCAAGCTTAATAATTGTTTATGCAAATTTTCTTGGGCGTCAAATTCAGTGTTAGTCCGCTCTTGGATTTGCTCTGCAATCCAGACAACTCCATTCAGAGGACCCATGATGGGCAGTAGTAACAGTTTCGTCAGCATCGTAATAACTCCTATGAATCAAGCTGGGCAAATGTATAGGGAGCAGTAAAATTGTTGTAGCGAATACGTAAGCGATCGCCAAATTTCTGATCAATCACTTCAACACGTTCGCTAAATTCAGATTCACTTTCCCAAGGAATCAAAAAGGCTGCATTGTAAATCATTTCTTCCGTCATAGGCTCACTGACTACAATCTCCTGAGCGAAAGGATTTAGCTCCTGAGAGAAAACTTCAATTACAGCTTGTTTGCGGGCTAGGAGATTAATTTCAATTAATTGTCCAATTTGGATGACTTCCTCCATACTCAACTTTTTGCCTTCCATGTTGTCGCGCTGCTGCTTTAAATCCTGATGAGACTCCATCATGGTTTGTAATTCCGCTTTAGCATCCCAGAAAATTTTAATGCTTACCTCTCTTTTGCCTGCCAATTTTTGAAACAATTGATTCAATTGATCTTTATGGGGATTAATCAATTGACTCATGATGGTTTCCCAATCTTTAACCACTAATCCAAACCGCAGGGGGAGAAGAACACGAAAACCCTCATGCATTGTTTGTTCTAAAACTTTTTCATGAGTTAACAAATTACGGCGAGAAGCCAAATATTTTTCTTGACGAGCCTCTGAATATAAGAAACAAAACTCATCAACCACTTGACTATGAACAGGTTGCTTATCCAATCCTTCAAGCTCAAGAGTTTCAGGAATTGTATTTGGAAAAATGCCGTACAAATAAAGAGGAATACTCATAAGCTGTGAATAAATTAAACCTAAATTTATGATTGATAAATTGGGATTAAATTGGTTTTGATGTCAAAACTAAACGTAATTTAGCGTGAATAAGATCGATTTGAGCGATACCTAAATCTATCTCACCATCTACAACAATTCCAGTATTTAAAAGTCGATCTAATAGCTCTAATACAGAAGGACGACTACTGGGTTGACCTGGATAATAAGAACCGGAAGATGGTAAAAGAGTCCCAATCTCTCCCAAATTTATATTCAAATCTGCCGGGTCAACCTCAAACATCTCACACAAATGTAAGATTTGTTCTTCTAACTTTTGCAGACTGTCTGCTGCCCGTTCTAAGTCAGGTTCACTCAGTAAATCCTCTTCCATGCGCCGAATTACTTGAGCTTCCATCAACTGACGCACCAATTCCAATACAGTCAAAAGTAAAGGAGCTAAACCCGCTTCATTCTTGGGTTTAGAAGCAATGGTCAGTGAATTGTTGAAGTTTTCAGCGGGAGTGCAAACCATTTTTATGATGCAACCTAAAGTTTTAAATGTCTTTGATGCAATTTGATTATTAAAGTTTCAGGAGTTTCAGATACTTCAAGCCTAGATAGTTTAGGTTAGACATCAATCGCTGGATCTACGGATGATGAACTTTCTTCACTGGTTTGAGCCTGAAAATCGAGAATTTCCACGGTTGAAACCACAGGTGATGAACTTTCTTCACTGGTTTGAGCCTGGAAATCGAGAATTTCCACGGTTGAACCTACAGGTGATGAACTTTCTTCACTGGTTTGAGCCTGGAAATCGAGAATTTCCATTGATGTATTTACATATGGTGGAGTTCCCCCACTGGATTGAGCCTGAAAATCTAGAACTTCAATTGGTGTATCTACAGGTGATGGAATTTTTGCACTGGTTTGATACAAATCATCTTTAACATCTGCTGCTAAGGGGATTTCCTCTTTCACACTAGAAGATGTCAGTGAATTTAGCTTTGCCTCTAGACTCTCTAGACGATGCTGAAGTTGTTGATTTTCTTCAACCAAACGTTGAGCCTTAGTGCTGAGATAAGGATCGCTTTCCCACCAATTGATGCCCATTTCCTTGGCTTTATCCACAGAGGAAATTAACAAGCGAATCCGAATATGTACAAGTTCGGTGGATGCGATAGATATAGAAATATCGCCAGCAATCACAATGCCCTTATCTAAAACCCTTTCGAGAATGTCCGCTAAAGTCGAACCTTGGGTAGATGTGTTAATAGTTCGACTTGAGTTAGTCTGAGGACGTGTTGGCAGTATTGGGGTAGAAGTCACAAATAATTCAACTCTTGAATGGTATAGGACTCATATCTGATTTTACAGACTAAAAATTCCTGCTCTAAAGAAAATAAAGCGTTGATTATTAGTTGGCAAAAATTAACTTTTTTTGCATTCGCGCTAGTGGTCTGTCGGGCTAAAAATTGTGATTTTGAGGGAAAATAGAGAGCCTGTAAACTATAAACCTCATCAACAAATAGAGATTTGACAGACCAATAGTAGTTTGTCAAGATAACAATGATGGGCTGTAGTGTGAGCGAAACCCTCACGCGGGCAAGACTTGTACTGAGCTTGTCGATAGCGCAGCGTGGCGTTAGCCATAGTATGCCCGCACTACCAAAAACCCGTCAAAGTAAGTGTGACAGACCAACAGTCTTGGACTTTTGGAAATAATTTTTAACCATTAGGCTTTGCCCAGGTTTAAAGCCGAGCAGAGTTGAGGCTTTAACTTTTTCGATAGGTTGCTTCTCAACATTTATTGAGTTACACCTATTTGCTTAATATTATATCAAATATTCGGCAGAAAAACTGACCAAGAAAGTGTTCATTCCGCAGCGACTAACACTGTTGATTGAGCGATGCTCAACTTCGCGAGTCGCTCAAGTAGTGACTCGCCCGCATTGATCGCATCACCTCCCGGTCGGGTAGGTGAGAGGCTTCTACTTTCTAAGCTAATTTGGTTGACCAGCTAATTGTTGGGATAAAAATTGGGAATTGTCAATCAGAAAATCATTGTCTCCTGTGACTCTATTATTTAATATTTCCAGTTCTTCGGCTGATAATTTCTCTAGTAACTCCAAGAAAATGTTTGTGGATTCGCTCATAGATAAATGAGAGCGGTTGAACAGAATATCTATAGCAATATCTGGAAAATCTAAACTTTCTGTTGTCACCGGAATATTATTATCAGCACAGACCTTAGCAATCATTAAACAAGACCGTAAGCCGGAAGTTTTCTCCGCGCCGGTAGCTAGACGAAATGACTTAACTAACCGCACGATGAAGTTAGCAGATTCTCGATCTATATTTGTTTTCTGAATTAATATCTCTGTTTGAGTGATTTCATCTGGTTCTGGCATACTAATAGTTACCAATCTATCCATCAAAGCATCTTGGGTTGAGTGAACTCCCGCATACTCTTCTGGATTCGATGTAAAAATCACCCGAAATTGAGGATTAACACTCAAGTATTCTGGCTGATTGCTGCTAGGAGGAAGACTGAGAATTTTTTCTTCTAATGCTGACAGCAGGACGTTATTAACTTCAGGTCGTGAACGGTTAAATTCATCATAAACTAAGGTGAAACCTTCACGACAAGCTAAGGTTAATCGGGAATCAACCCAATTCTGCTTAAATTCGTCCTCGAGTTTAACAACACTATGGATATAGTTGTCTAGTACCTTTTTGTGAGTGTAACCAGATTCACTACCAATCAAGTCCGAACTCTTAAACTGGTCGTCTCCAAACAGTAACATGACTGGTCTGTCCAGACAGTTAGCCAAGTGCATGGCTAGGGTTGTTTTCCCTGTGCCGGCTGGTCCGCGTAAGTGAACAGGAAACCCCGATTTGAGATAACGTAGCGCCCGAATTGCGACTCGCTCGATAGCAGGTGTGACGACAAACTGCCCTGGACGAAGACGAAGAACGGCTCTTTTATGATTAACCTTGGTAGTAGTCATAATTTAAAGATGGTAAAAAAGTTTATGTTTGTGCGGATATTATTGCCAAACTTGGGTTTGTATATGAAGCACGAAGCCTAGTTTAATAAGAGTATCAACGTTAATGCTAGACAGATTTTCTATGTTAACGAATACGGAGTATAAATATAGACAACCGAAACTTCACGCCAAGAGTCATTGTTGTTGAATTTTATTAATCGCCCCCTTGTCTTACCAGTCTTGCAACTGGAATATCAGGGGGTTTTATTATGTAGCCCCATTGTCCAACAAATGGACTACAGGTAATGAGAGTATTTATTAACCAAAGATACTCACAAACAAATCCTGACGGAATTTCAGGAGAGATTCCTTCTGTTCCTTAGCTTGAGCAGTTCTTGCGTC
>NZ_VIKZ01000091.1:0-7385 GCF_009711985.1 Dolichospermum sp. UHCC 0260
GGGGAGAAGCAAATGCTTGGTTTAATTTAGGTCTGTCCTTAGAAAAAGTGGATAGGGAACAAGATGCACTGGGGGCTTATCGCAATGCGCGGGAACTGTATCAGACAATGGGACTTGATGATAAGGTGCAAAATTGTAACAATGCAATTGAGGATCTTTCTCAACCACAAAAGCCTGTAGTTTCCCGTACTAGGTTTTGGGGTTGGTTGCGGCGGTTTTGGGGCTGGTTACGCGGTTGGTTTCGGCGATAAATAAAATCTGTTAAGTTATAATTAATCTAATGTGTTAATCCCCAAATCTTTGAAAATTATAGTTTCAAATTTATGAACAGCCAAACTATTCCTCAAATTATTCCTAAGAAGGATATTACTGAGTATTTCAATTTTCTTTTTCCTGGAGATATTAGACTAAAAAACTCCAGAATAGGAATTGAAACAATACTTTATGAATACCTTGATTGTGGACGTTCTCCAGAAGAGATTGCTCAAATATATCAATCACTTTCTTTAGAACAAGTCTATGCGACTATCCTTTACTATTTGCAAAACAAAGAAACTATCAGCGATTACATGAAGAACTGGATAGAACATGGTCATAGAATGAGAGAAGAACAGAGACTTAATCCCCCACCAGTATCAGAAAAACTCCGTCAACTGAGAATAGAAAGACAAGCAAAAGTATAAGGAAATGACCATTAAATATTTGATTGATGAAAATATCAATCCTTTATATCCAAAACAAATTAAACTCAAAGAACCTGATATTGTTGTTCAGGTAATAGGAGAACCAGGAATACCACCGAAAGGGACACTTGATCCTGAAATTCTCTGTTGGTGTGAGGAGAATAATTTCGTATTAGTCACAAATAACCGTACTTCTATGCCTGTACATTTAGCTGATCACATGGCTGTGAATCGTCACATACCAGGAATTTTCATTCTCAATCCTAATTTAAGTGTTGGTGAAAATATAGAAGAATTAATCTTAGTTGCTTTAGCTTCAGAAGATGGTGAATATCAAGATCGCATAGTTTATTTACCCTTACCATAGCTGTTAAAAATATTCAAGAGAAAGTGATTCATTGGTGAATAATATCAAAAAAGGAGAATTGACACTATGTTACGAAATACCTATCAACTTCCTTTGACATTTGATCAAATTCTTAGCTTAGTTAAACAACTTTCTAATTCCGAAAAATTATTACTTAGTAAAGAGCTAGAAAAAGAAACTTTGAATAATAAATTAACAGAGTTATTAGAAAGATTTCACACTGATGAATTGTCATTAGAAGAAATTACAGAAGAAGTTGAAATTGTCCGTTTTCAAATTTATAACAGAAAGGATCAAATATCTACCTGTGTGCTATAATTTTTCTAGTCTGTGTTAACGGGAGGATATCAATGAGCTTAGTCATTTCCGAAGATATTGTCCAAGCAAGTGGATTATCAGAAAAAGAATTAGTTTTAGAATTGATTATTCTATTATTTCAAAGGAAAAAACTTAGTATCGGTAAAGCATCTCAACTGGCTAAAATGCCTTTATTGCAATTTCAGAATGAATTAGCTATCAGAAACATTAATATTCATTATGATGAAACTGATTTAGACGTTGATTTAGAAAACTTTGCTATAATATAATAACTATATCAAATAAAAATAACTGAAATCATGCAAAAAATAGAAGTTGAACTTGATCAAGAAACTTTTAACAAAATAGAACAATTGACACAAACACATCATTGTGAAGTTTCCGACTTAATCAAAGCAATGATTGAGCAATTAACCAAACCAGAAATTATCAATAATTCATTTATTGGTGAATGGTCTAATGATGCTGAATTAGTAGATAAAATGGTTGAAGATATTTTACACCATAGAAGTTAATCAAAAATAATTGAGTTGTGAGAAAATCTTTAATTGATACAGATATTACTTCAGAAATCCGTAAAGGTAAAAATCCTAAAATAAATGCCAATGCTATTGCACATAGAGCAATATGGAAACATTATACAATTTCTGTGATTACTGTTTCCGAAATTGTTAAGGGATGGAGAAAATTAAATCGTAATGATCGTATTCAAGAATTTTTAGCAGATTTATCTCAAATCGAAATCCTACATTTAGACCAAAGAAGTGCAGAACTTTCAGGATTGATTCATGCTGATTTAGAAAGCACTGGACAACCAATAGGACTAGCCGATGTATTAATAGCTTCTATCGCTATCCAAAACAATTTAATTTTAGTGACAGGTAGCACTAAGCATTATCAGAAAATTCAAGCATTAGGCTATCCTTTAGTGATAGATAATTGGCGAGAATGAAAATTTGTGATTGATTATTTGATAATAGGTAACAGGTAAAAACCAATTACCTATTACCTATTACCTATTACCTATTACCTATTACTAATTACCTATTCGCCAAATATTGATACATTTCCCATCTTGCATTAACTTCTGCTTGCGCTTGTTCTAGCAACAACTTGGCAACCTCTGGTTTACTCTTCGTCAACATCTTGAATCGGTTCTCTTGATACATTGACTTTTCCACCGACTCAGAAGGTGCTTTCATATCCAATTGTAGGGGATTTTTACCCTGTGATTGTAATGCTGGATTATAGCGATATAACAACCATCTTCCTGAGTCTACTAACGCCTTTTGCTGATGTAAACCTTTGGTCATATCAATACCATGAGCAATACAATGACTGTAGGCAATTATGATTGATGGACCATCAAAAGCTTCCGCTTCTAAAAATGCTTTGAGTGTATGTTCATCTTTAGCACCTAACGCCACACTCGCCACATAAACATTACCATAGGTCATCGCCATTAAACCCAAATCTTTCTTGGGTGCAGGTTTTCCACCGGTCGCATATTTAGCAACTGCGGCTTTGGGAGTGGCTTTAGAAGATTGTCCTCCAGTGTTAGAATAAACTTCTGTATCCATCACCAAAATATTCACATTTCTGCCTGTGGAAATCACATGATCAATTCCCCCAAAGTCTATATCATACGCCCAACCATCACCCCCAACTATCCACACACTTTTCTTGACTAAATAATCCGCGAGGGATTTGAGATTTTCAAACGCAGATAAACGCTGGTTAACGCGGATATTTTTTGATTCTATCTGCGTGTATCTGTGTTCATCTGCGTTTAAAATTTCTTGGAGTTTGTGTTTGAGAATGACGATTCTTTCCCGTTGGTCCCAAATATCAGCTTCGGTTTTTTGTTCAGCTTTGAGAATGGCATTAACTAAATTATCGCCAATTTCATTACTTAATTGTGACAATAATTCGGCAGCAAATTCCGCTTGTTTGTCTATAGATAAACGATAACCAAAACCGAATTCGGCGTTATCTTCAAATAAACTATTGGACCAGGCCGGACCTCTTCCGTCTGCGTTTTGACTCCAGGGAGTTGTGGGGAGATTTCCCCCGTAAATGGAAGAACAACCAGTGGCGTTGGCAACGAGTGAGCGATCGCCAAACAATTGTGTTAATAATTTAAGGTAGGGTGTTTCTCCACAACCAGCACAAGCACCAGAAAATTCAAACAATGGTTCTTGTAATTGCTGCTGACGAATTTGGTTTACTTTCAAAGTTTTCCGGTCAGGATTTGGTAAATTCAAAAAGAAGTTCCAATTTTCCCGTTCTTGTTCCCGCAACGGTAATTGCGGACTCATATTAATCGCCTTGCGGGTGGGTTCTGCCTTGTTTTTGGCAGGACAGACGCTAACACAAATTTCACAGCCTGTACAGTCTTCTGGCGCTACCTGAATGGTGAATTTCTGGTTAGCAAAGTTTTTATCTTTGCTGTTAGTGGATTTAAAAGTTATCGGTGCATTGACTAACTCACCGGGTTGATAAGTTTTAGCGCGAATAGCAGCGTGAGGACAAACCATCACACATTTACCACATTGAACGCAGACATCACCATCCCAAACGGGTATTTCTTCTGCAACGTTGCGTTTTTCCCATTTTGCAGTGCCACTGGGGAAAGTTCCGTCAGCAGGTAAAGCACTCACAGGTAAATCATCACCTTCCCAGACCATGATTTTGCTAAGAACATTCTCGATAAATTTGGGTGCTTTGTTTTGTAGAGATATTGCATCATTTTGTAGAGACGTTCCATGGAACGTCTCTACATTTACGGAATGGAGATTTTCTAGAGTGTTGTCTACCGCTTTTAAATTCATGTTGACAACTTCTGCGCCTTTTTTACCATAGGTTTTTTCTATGGCTTGTTTGATTTTAGCAATTGCTGCTTTTTCTGGCAATACCCCCGCTAAAGCAAAGAAACACACCTGCATGATAGTATTAATTCTGTGTCCCATACCACTATTTTTCGCTACTTGACTAGCGTTAATAGCGTAAACTTTCAGATTTTTGTCAATAATCTGCTGTTGGACTTTTGGGGGTAGATTTTCCCAAACATGATCAGCATCATAAGGACTATTTAACAGCAAAGTCGCTCCCGGTGCAGCAGCTTTTAAAATATCAATACTTTCCACAAATCCCCAATGGTGACAACCGATAAAATTAGCTTTGTCTATGAGGTAAGTTGAGCGAATTTTTCCAGTTCCAAACCGCAGATGAGAAACTGTCATTGAACCGGATTTTTTAGAATCATAAACAAAGTAACCTTGGGCGTTATTTTCTGTTCCCTCACCGATGATTTTGATGGAGTTCTTATTTGCACCAACTGTACCATCTGAACCCAAACCATAGAACATGGCGCGAACTACATGATCTGGTTCTGTAGAGAAATTGGGGTCAAAATTCAAAGAAGTGAACGTGACATCATCATTAATCCCAATTGTGAAATGATTTTTGGGTTTAATTTGAGTGAGATTATCAAAAATACTCTTCACCATTGCTGGAGTAAATTCCTTAGAAGAAAGTCCATATCTGCCCCCAACAATTTTCGGGAATGTGGTTTTTTTCCAGCCTTCATAAATGGCTGTCACCACATCTAAATATAATGGTTCTCCTGCACTTCCGGCTTCTTTGGTTCTATCAAGAACGGCAATAGATTTAACACTATTTGGTAATGCTTCTATAAATCTGGAAACATCAAAAGGACGGAAAAGCCGCACTTTGATAACTCCGACTTTTTCCCCTTGGTTGTTGAGATAATCCACTGTTTCATGAACAGTTTCACAACCAGAACCCATAATCACAATTACTCTTTCTGCGTTAGTGCTTCCATGATATTCATAGAGTTTGTAATATCTGCCTGTTCTCTCGCCAAATTTGTCCATAATCTTTTGGACAATATCAGCACAAACATTGTAATAAGGATTTGCACCTTCACGCGATTGGAAATAAACATCAGGATTTTGTGCCGTTCCTCGTAATACTGGATTATCTGGAGTTAAGCAGCGTTGACGATGTGCAGATATTGATTCTACAGAAATAAGTTCCTGTAAATCTTCATCAGATAATAATTCAACTTTCTGCACTTCATGGGAAGTTCTAAACCCATCAAAAAAGTGCATAAATGGTACTCTTGCTTCTAATGTTGCTGCATGAGAAATCAGTGCGAAATCATGACTCTCCTGTACAGAAGCGGAACATAAAAAAGCGAAACCAGTCGCCCTTGCAGCCATGACATCACTATGATCACCGAAAATAGATAACGCATGGGTAGCTAAAGAACGAGCAGAAACATGAAGTACGAAACTGGTTAATTCTCCGGCAATTTTGTACAAGTTAGGAATCATTAATAATAATCCCTGAGAAGCGGTGAAAGTTGTACTTAATGCCCCTGTTTGTAATGCCCCATGGACAGCAGCAGCAGCCCCTCCTTCGCTTTGCATTTGGGTGACACTGGGAACTGTTCCCCATAAATTGGGTTTATTTTCTGACATCCAAGCATCAGCCCATTCACCCATATTTGAAGATGGGGTGATAGGATAAATGGCAATGACTTCATTTAGTTTGTAAGCTACACGGGCAACGGCTTCATTACCATCAATTGTGGCATAGGATTTGGTCATGATTTTCCTTTTTGTGTCTTTTCTGGTTGTTTAAACTGTATGCAGAGAAACCAAAAAGATAAGCATTGGAAATAGCTAAAGTCAGGAAGTTAATCTGTGATCTTTTTTACAGTTTTATGAATTGGGAATTATTAATTATTTTAACTTTTAACCAATATTTTAATTATAGCAAATGGTAAATATTCTATCTATATTAATATTAATGTTGTACTCAAGATTTATGATCTTTGATTTATCAAGGTTTGATGATTTTTATGGGGTGGAGGTGCGGGAGGTTTTTCCGTGGTCATTTTATCCTAAATTAGCCTATTTCCTTTTTTTGGTTTTAGTACCTCACAAAATCGCGTTTCACTCAGTTACACGTTAAATAGGTAAAATAGACAAAAAATACTCAAGGAATAACTCGCAAGACAGACTCGCTTGATCACCTTTTAGATCAACTAACCCCATCTTTTGTAACTGAAAACCTTGCTCTGGAGTATAATCTACAGGAGTTCACTGGTTGACAATCGTCTCTGCCTCACCTTCCTCGCATTCATTCTCCCTTCTCGTTCCCAGCCGGAGTCTGGGAACGAGTTTGCAACATCATTCTAAAACCCTATCCAACTTTTTCTTATCATTTAGATATAGACAATAGCGATCGCTTGGTCAATTATGGCTTTCAGGTAGTGCTAAAAAAGGGTTAATTACCCTACGAATTTCTTGTACTTCTTCCAATGAAACACCTAATTTATATGCCATACGGTTATTCTTTTTCGGAGATATTTAATAGAAAAACTTATTCAGATTTATCAATCTCATCTATGGTTCAAGCAAATTGTCAACGTGATCCAAAATTTACTTAATCGTGATCCATCGCTGATATTAGAAAATACTGAAACTTTTCTGACAGATAATATGCAACAGGAATTTAATCTAATTATTAATCAACTTTCAACTAGGGAAAAACAGATATTAATGATATTAGCAAATAATGAAACATCTTTATCTACGAGTGATATATTTAAACAATCATCTTTATCTTTAAATGAAGTAATTAATGGATTAGAAAAATTAAGCGATCGCTGTTTAATTACACAACAAAAATCTTGTTTTCAAATAAATGAACTTATCAAAACATATTTAATTCAGACTGAGTTCGTAGTTGGACTTTAACCCTAGCCCTTTCAAGCTAGCCCTTTCAAGGTGGTGAAATTTGGAACGACAATTGGTTGTTTTAAGCTTCGCAAAACCGAAAATATGACCGAAAGATTCAAGATGGTAGTAATGAAACAACGTATTTCCGTTAGTCACCTTGAAAGGGCTAGACTTTAACTCCTAGAAAAAACGCCAAAAATAAACTCCCTCGATAGTCAACTAAAGAGAGAGTTTTTTGTAAATAAT
>NZ_VIKZ01000092.1:0-7201 GCF_009711985.1 Dolichospermum sp. UHCC 0260
TCGGTTAACTACGTTACTTGTGTATCTCTTAACCTAACAGAATCAAATTTTAGTAATGTCCATAAATCGAAAAAATCTAAGCATCTTGGGAATAGTAAGTTTGCACGAGTCGTAAATTTAACTAGCAAATTGTCCCGATGTGACACATTTGAGACTGAAATAGCAAATAACTATAGCATTTTTCCATTTACAGCAGTCAGCTTTGACTTCTTTTTCGCTGCTATAGCAATTATTAGGCTAGAAACTGATGAAAAAAGTTAATATCTACCGCTTTTGTGATTATGCTTTGATGGCTTTAATATCCTGTACCGTGGCTGTAAGTAAAGTTTCCCCAGCTTTGACTCAGACAGTTTCTCTAATTAACCCCACACCCGCACCTACTGCTAACTTAATTTGGCCGACCCAAGGGATTCTTTCCCAAGGTTTCCGTAAATATCAGCATGAGGGAATTGATATTGCGGGTGCAAAAGGGACTCCAATTTTAGCTGCTGCTGCTGGTACAGTCGTGAAAGCTGGTTGGGATGATTGGGGATTAGGCAATTTTATCGAAATTAAACATTTTAATGGCAATGTAACAGTTTACGGACATAATAGCCGTTTATTAGTAAGTAAAGGTCAACAGGTCAAACAAGGTCAAATTATTGCCGAAATGGGTTCAACAGGCAATAGCACCGCCCCTCATTTGCATTTTGAATTTTATGCAGATGGTCGTTTAGCTAGTAATCCTCTCAGTTTATTACCGTCTGCCACCATCGCAAAAACACCAGTAAATAAACCAATTACCCCAATTCTACAACCAGTTTTATCTGTAAGTAATAATACTGATTGTGATGGAACTACAGTTATGACAGGGGAGACAACAACAGTCAGTATAAAAGTTTGCGAAGAACATGGTCAGTTATTTTATGTGGGGAAATTGAAACAAGAACCAAGTCAAGTTTTAAAAATTCGGGCTTGGAAGCTTGACAATCACAAATATCAGGCAGATAATGGGACTTTTTCCTACTTAATTAGTCCAGAAAAAATAGAAATTTGGCGCAATGGGAGTCCAATTCGTGCGGATAGTTTTCTCACTTCTCATGGTTTAGGGAAATAAAAATACTAACCTCTTTATGTAATTGATGATTTCATTACAAATACCTGATGTGACAGTTCAAATGGCGGAATATATTAGCCAACATATTGTCATAAAGAAGTATAAAATCAATGAAGATTAAAACTAGACAAAAGTATCACAAAATTTCACATCAAGGAGCAGATGATTATGGAATATTTGGCTTATTCCTATATGTATATAGAGGATGAAAGGACAAATGAAAATTTTGCATTAAGTCTTCCGAAATCGTCATTTAATTGGCGGAAAATTTTTAAATCTTCTGCATGGTTAACTTTGGCCGGTGTAACTATATTACTAGCTACAGTGACTCAAATGCAGTTTGCTTCGGCTGAATATGCCAGCACGAATGGAAGCTGTCTTTATATTCGCACTGGACCTAGCACTGCAAATTCATCTGTAGCCTGTGTCCGCAATGGTACATACGTTGGTGAAACTGGTAGTGTTAGAAATGGGTTTGCGAGAATTTCTTCGGGACGTTACCGAGGATACTATGCTGCTGAAAGATGGATTGGTAATACTCCTGGACGTTCTCACCGCAGATATCGTTCTGGCTACGGTGTTGGGGGTAGGGTAACGGTAGAATATGGCGCAAGAGGCGAACGAGTCAGAGAAATCCAAAGAGCTTTAGGGATTAGAGTTGATGGCGTTTACGGTTCACGAACCATTAATGCAGTTCGTCACTTCCAAAGACGTAACGGACTGCGTGTAGATGGCGTTGTTGGTTATCAAACTCGGAGAGCTTTAGGCATTTAGCTTAAGTAATTTTTGACAATTTGCAGGATGCGTTCTGCTGCATGGCCATCGCCAAAGGGATTAATGGCGGTGGCCATTTTGCTGTAAGCGTCGGGATTGCTGAGTAGTTCACTAGCGGCTGTGACGATATTTGCGGTTTGTGTCCCTAGGAGTTTGGCTGTCCCAGCGGTGACTGCTTCTGGTCTTTCGGTGGTATCTCTGAGAACTAACACCGGTTTACCCAGACTGGGGGCTTCTTCTTGCAAGCCACCGGAATCGGTTAAGATTAAATGCGATCGCTCAATAGCTCCCACTAATTCGGCATAATCCAAGGGTTCTGTTAAGAAAATGCGGGAATGATTCCCTAATAACTGTTGCAATGGTTCTCTAACTGTGGGATTTTTATGTAATGGCAGTAATAAGGCTGTATCAGGAAATTGCTCTAAAATTTGTAAAAAACTTTCAGCGATGTCTTGCAACGGTGATCCCCAATTTTCCCGTCTATGAACTGTTGCCAATATTGTCCTATATTTGCTCCAGTCTAAACCTGGTATATGGCAAACTGGTTTTTTGGCAGCCACATTTAATAAGGCATCAATTACCGTATTTCCTGTTAAGTGAATTTCTCCTAACACCCCAGAATTTTGTAAGTTTTCCACCGCCAAAGTAGTCGGCGCAAAATGCAATTGTGTAAGCTGGGAAATCAACCTTCTATTAGCTTCTTCGGGAAAAGGATTAAATAAATCATCAGTCCTTAAACCTGCTTCCACATGACCTACAGGGATTTTTTGATAAAAAGCTGCCAAGGTGGCTGCAAAAGCTGTTGTTGTATCTCCTTGCACAATTACAAAATCTAACTTTTGGGCTTGAAATAATGCTTCTAAACCTTGTAAACTTCTACAGGTAATATCATTAAGAGATTGTTGACGCTGCATAATCTCTAAATTCCAATCGGCTTTGAGTTTGAACAATTGCATCACTTGTTCAACCATTTCTCGATGTTGTCCTGTGAGAATTACCTGCAATTCAAAATCTGGAGAATTTTGAAAAACTTGAATTACTGGTGCTAGTTTAATAGCTTCGGGACGAGTTCCTAAAATAATGCCAATGCGGTGTTGATTAGTCATTAGTCAAATAATTACAATTTACTTTTATTTGCACTTCCCCAAGATGGTAATTAGTTTTTTAGATAATTATACCAAATTATTGTCTACTCCTTTCGGATAAAACTATAGCCTGTAGATGATTGGGAGTCTACTTGTACTTGAACTAACATAGCCTTACTGATGCGATCACGATCGCCCCATGGTAGAAACTTAATTGTTCCGGTAATACCTGAAAAGGAAAAATTCTTACTTAAAGCCTGTTGAATACCTATTCTCGTACTACCTTTTTTTTGCATAGCAATAGCTATTGTTTTAGTAGCATCAAAAGCAGTAGCTGTTCGCCAAGTAATTAAGATTTTTTTACCCCAAAGCTGATGAGCATTTTGGACAAATTCTTTATTTTTTGGAATACTAATTTGCCAAGGAACTGCCATAATCATACCATTAAAAGCATTGCCAGCAGCTAGGGTTTTCTGTGTTTCTAAACTATGATTTCCTAATAAAAATAACTTACCTTGATTACTTTTAGCTAATTGGATAGCTTGATTAATTCTGTCAACTTGAGGATTCAGCAGAATAGTATTGACATTTTGCTCAATTGCTTTTTGAATAATCTGTTCACCTTGAAATTTATTATCAGCAAAATCACAATGAATATCACTAATTAATTCTAAATTTCTGTTATTAATAGTATTAATAAAAGCCTGAATGAAAGATTGATCCGTTGCTTGAGAATCACTGCAAATAAGAATCTTACTTTTATCATTATTTTTGGCATATTCCGCCAGAGTTTCCGCAATTACATGAGAACTAATTACAGTTCTATAAATATAATTACCATTGGTTTGATCTTCACGGTCAGTTAATTTTGTAGAACTACTGGTTGGGGAAATCATCACCAATTTGCCAGATTGATATATATTAGAAGCTGGTACGGTAGCATCACTGCTATTATGACCAATTACAGCTAAAATATCTTTATTTTTGACAAATCTTGCCGCTATTTGTTGAGCTATTTCTGGGTTATTATTGTCATTAGTAATTTGAATTTGTAAAAATTTACTATTCACTCCACCATCATGATTTATCTCTTGTTGAGCTTGTGCGACTCCTCGCAGGATTTCTTGCGCTACGGGAGGATTACTACCTATCGGTACAGCTACACCAATTTTGATTACTTCTTTATTTCCAACCTTCGCATTTTCTAAATATATTCTAGCTTCTGGATCATTAGGATAATCTTGTAAATAGGTGGTAAATTTTTTAATTGCTTGGTTGTAATTTTTCCACCAAAATGCTGTTATAGCTGCTTGTTTATCCAAATTAGTTGGAGAATTAAATAATATTTTCTCCCCATAACTAAACCGATTTCGCAATTTTATTTCCTGAAAACTCAGCCATGAAATAGTACCGATAATTACTAATAATATCGTCGCTATTGCTGACTGTAAAGCCATCTTTTGTAAATTTCGGGGTTGGGGATATTTGAGTAATGCTGCGGCTGGATTTTGAAAAATTACAGGTATCCAAGAGGCACAAGGATATTGATTTTCTAGTTCTTCCTGTAACCGCACACGCGCTTGCTGTACAGAAGTATATAAAGATTCACCAGATGCAAAAACTGTGAGAAAATATTCTAGAAAATGTTGAGCGACAATATCAGGAATAGGTTCTCGCATCACAATTGTATAAGGTATGCGTAAATCAGCTAAATTACGCGCTAATCCTAAACCATCACAAGAATTAAAAATTGCTAACTTCAATCCTTTTTTTACAGCATATCCCAGAGCGTGACGCAACTCTAAAAGTGATAAACTTTCATTGTCATTAATTTGAATTTCTCCCCAACTATCACCTTCTTGACTGCAACTATGTCCAGCAAAAAATAAAATATCCCAAGGTTGATACCATAATTTATTAACAAGTTCTTGACGGGATGGTTGCAGCAAAGGTTCAATAATTGCCCCTGGTAATTTTGCTGTCAATGCTTGTAAATCTGGTTGAATATCAATCCCTTGACTATTACCTAAAATAGCCAGAATTTTTACCGGACTTTTTAATTTAATCTTTGACGGTTCATACTCAGAACTAATTACAACTTCAGGTTGAATATGACTGGTATGAAATATTTCCCATAAATGCCAAGGAAGTCTTCTTAAAAGTGAATCTTGTGTTTGTACAATAAATCTGACATTATGCCAATCACCGATTTTTTGTAAAAATTGCCTTTCTAATTTTCTGACAGATGGTTGATTTAACCAATCATTAAAACTAGATTGAAATTTTTTAGCAGCAGTATCACAAACTTCTGTAGTAGATACATTAGTAATTTGAGTTTGGGGAACAGTAATTAACCAATTTCCAGGTAATTGATAATAAGCTGATTGCCATTCATAATAAGTTTGAGGAATTTCTAAAGCTGGTGGAAATCTGCCAGAAATTTCTGCGAAATGGGGTTTACCGTCTTCCCCAATTCTGATTTTGACAGGAAATCCTGTTTCAAAACTACCTTCCCCAATCTCGAATATGATCAGCTTCCCCACTGTTTTTACCCTAAGTGATTTGTCTAGTTAAATGACAAATTTTTTATAATAGTTCATGTAGGTTGGGTTGAACAACGTGTTCGCGTAGCGTGCCGTAGGCATAACCCAACATTTTTGCGAATTGCTTGGGTTTCGCAAAGCCTCAACCCAACCTACAACTAATTGATTTGTCTAGTTAAATGACAAATTTTTCTGTAATAGTTGCATTATTTAGAATAACCCGGATTTGGAATTTTTCACCCATTTCAGCACAAAATTTTAATTGAATGTAATTATCTCTTTGTTCTCTGGCTTTAACTTCTAAAAATGGCTGGCCATTTTCATATAATCCTGATAATAGTAAATCTGCTGGTAAATAAATTTTATTTCCCATTGGGTATACTCGCAAAAGCACAGCAAAGGTTTTATCTAGTTTGGGTAATATAGCCACCATTAAAGCTACAGGTTTCCCTGATAACTGCATTCCTAAATCCATAATTCGTCTAGCAGTAACAACAGGATGATTTGGTGTAATTGTCCATAAAACCTCTGCTAGAGTCCAACGAATTTCTTCATCATTTGTAGTTTGTAAAAGATGAACAAGAATATCCATTACTTCTACATCTGAATTTTCTAATAATGTTGATGGTAAGATTTTCCTCCAACTGCGCTGGGGATATAATTGTTCAATCACTTGCCAAACTTTTTTGGGTGTATCTATTTCAAACCCCCGCACTTTTGCAGAACGAAAGGCTAATTGCGAAGTTTTTTGTAAAGCTAATTCCTCAATACTTTGCCATTGAGATGTATATATTCCCTCTAACCATTGTCTTAATTGTATACCCGAAGATTGATGATAATGTTCTAGGAAAAGTTCTAATGGTTGTAACTGTTCTAGTTTAATTTCTGTTGTCGTAACTTGGGGTAAAAATCCTCTGATTTTGGCTTCTTGGCAGGTTTGATTAATTTCCACTATCATATAACCAAAACGATGATGCCAAACTTCAGGAGGAATATAACAAATCTGATCTCCTGTTCTGATATATCTACATTCTAAATGTCCAATTCCAGTTAATAATAAATCTGCTACATTTCCAGCTATTCTTCCCCAATAATCCCAACTATGACTAGCTTCTAATGTAGTAGAAATATCTAACATTTGCAAGTAGTTATTCACAACTTGTACAGCTAAAGTATTCAGATATACGAGTTTTGCTTTTTCTGGATTTGGTTGTTCTTGGGCAAATTGTAAAGCTGTATCTCGGAACTTTGCCGAAATAGGAATAGAAATGCTTTGTTGTTCAGTAGGGTAATTCATAATTTATATATCAAAGTAACCTTCGCTATCAAAATAAGCTTGGGATTTACCAAAATTGAGCAGACGGGGAAAACATTGACGTTGATAGAAATTGCTAAGAGTTGCTACAGGTATACCAAACTCTACAGATAAATCTAGCCAAGATGTTTCTGGTGGTAAACGACGGGAAATTAAAACGTAACTATTAACATCTGGACGATTTCGGATATGAATACGTTTTAGTTCTGGAGAATTTGTTTTTAACCATTCTTGAATTTCATTTAATATTGGTCTTGGTTCTGTAGGTGCAGGAATTAAACTTGCAGGATCTATTTGATCATTTTCTTCTAAGAAAAAATCAAATTTACTTTTTTGTTCATAATAACTAATCCGTTTATCTTGTAACCGATAACTTAGGTAATTGTTC
>NZ_VIKZ01000093.1:0-6986 GCF_009711985.1 Dolichospermum sp. UHCC 0260
GAAAAACCGCAGCCATCCCAACTTAGGAAGATAGATTTTATTCCCTTGAGCTTTTACGCCCATCTGGTAAGTAAAAGAGGTAAAATTACTCCGGTTTTTAAACTTAGGAAACCCTCTCCCTTCAAAAAAATTTTTATAGGCAGTGTCAAGGCGTTTGACGTTTTGCTGTAGGACTGTAGAATCAATCTCAGCAAACCAAGGTCTAGCTTTTTTTAGATATGGTAATGCCGTTATTTGAATATCACCAGCACTGCGTCAAGGGTTTTTGATGTTGCCATTTTTATCGGTTTTAACATCCTTCCACGGCTCTCCACTTGCTCCATTTTTACTGACAAAACAAGTTAATGGACAAGCTTCTGCTTTAGTCCTAATATCACAATAGTCACCTTGAATAAATTGCTGGTTGTATTGAGCTATTCTGTCAGCCAAACTCCAATTGTAAGTAGACCGGAGCATATCTAGCCAACCGTCCATTTTATCGGATTGACTAATATTAGGACGTAGCTTATATACATAGTTTGTTAGCAAATATAAGTCCCTCCCATTGTTGTTTCCTTTATTTGATTAAACAATAGCCATATACAAATAGCAAGTAAATATTTTAAGGTTATGGCTAAGTTTTCTCCAGACGAGTACAGGCACGAAAGCAACGCAGTCTCACTGCTGAATTGTCTATTGCGTAAAATTTGATTAATTTCTTTTCTTACTAATGCCCAAAATGGATTATCCAATAATTGAAGCATAAATTTCATAAAATGTCTTTACCTTGATCTTGTAGTTTCCCTTTCTTTTTTTGTTACTCTAACTCACATAAGGCGTTAACTTACTTAAATTAATAAGATCATCATTATTAGGCTTTTTTGCGGTTAAGTTTTAGCGTGAGTCTGATTTTATACTTGTTAATCCTAAGCATTCAGCTAATTGTGCAATTTTGAGTTCTGCTTGTTCAGCCCTGATTCTTGAGAATTGGGCTTTTTCTTGACCATAAACCTAATTCTACTCCTCAAGGTAAAATAGAATAATGTCGACATTCATTACTATGGGATGAACAATGAAACAAATAGTCGGTTCTGATACGGCATTTCTATTGCTATCAAGAGATAATAATTAAATCCTCAATCAATCTTGATTACCATCTGACACAAAATTAATAATTAGTTTCATAACTAATGACTAATAACTGATGATTGATCACTAATTAGGTCTTGTTCTGATGTCAAATATTTATAATACCCAAGAGTTAATTCAGATATTGGCAACCGAACGCCAAGCTTGCTTAAAAGGTGAACGTTTAAAGTTAGATGTAACTGTTTCTGGTAATCCATTTATAGATCAGTTTGTCAGAACCGACGGACTGCAAAGATTCACGGCCTACCAAGATTTTAAAACCTCTATTCATGAATATCAACGAGAAAATCAAGTTTCTGGAATTATCTGGAAAGATATGACTGTTAAAGGTAAAAATCTGCATTATCCAGAAATTGATACTGAATTAATCGCTTTAGAAAGTGATTTAGAAATATTGAAACCTGCCAAAGATACAATTTTAGAATTTTGGTATTTAGTCACAGGGGAAATGGATTTATATTTAAGTTTTAGCAATGGTAAACAACATCAAAAAATTGTAAAAGTAGATGTAGAAAGAATTGTCCAAAGAACAGAATGGGCAACTTTATTAAAATGGGAAAACCCGAACTTTCTAGAACTCATTTTACAATTAGGTTGGGGACAACCTCAAGAAGCAGCTTATAAAAGAGGAAGACCACTAGCCGGTAGTGAATTTATTCATGCAGTTAATCTGGGATGTTATCCTATCGGTTAGATGGGACTGATCAACTCACGGACTCTTGCGCTTCCCGATACAATCTTTTAGCTATCCGAAATAACTCTTGTCCCGTGTGTAAATAGCGATGATCATAACTTAATGGGAAGTACGCTAATTCCTCTATTCCATCTCCCACTTGACTCATACAATAGTAAATATGGGCTGCTGCTGCTGCAAAACTAGCGGGATTTGGCAAAGAACGAAACTTAATTTGTGCGTCCTTCAAATCTTCCCGACAGGATGCTAAATAATCTTGAAATTCGTCTAAAAGATCATCATCAAAAGGATCGGCTGCTAACTCCTCAATTTGTGATTCTAAAGAATTAAGAATTGTACAAAGTATCCGATTTACTGGTTTATAAACTAAACGTATCCATTCCTCAATATTTTCATCAATATCTTTTCTAGTTTTCCTCGCTGCTTTGTAATGTTGTTGAGCAGATTCTGCGCGTTTTTGGCGAACCTGATGAAATTGTTGCTGACTGTGACGAAGTTTTTCATCATAATCAAGACGACTTTTACTATCACTTAAAACTTCATAGGCAGCATTAACACGAATAATTTGCTCATTATCTGTAATGTCTTGATTACTATCAGGATGAAAAATTTTCACCAAGCGGCGATAAGCTTGTTTAATCTCCGCTTGACTGGCATGATTACTAACTTTGAGGGTATCGTAGTGGTTAAAATCGGACATGAATCCAATAGATTGTTAATTGGTACTAGTTGCGGTTTTCGCTTCTAGGTCTTGGAATAAAGGTGTACTTAAATATCTCTCACCGAAACTAGGCTGAATCATCACAATTAAGCGTCCCTGATTTTCAGGACGTTGGGCGACCCGAACCGCCGCACAAAGGGCTGCACCAGTGGAGATTCCAGACAATAATCCTTCCTCCCTGGCTAATTTGCGACCAAAAGCGATCGCATCCTCATCAGTAACCGTAATTACCTCATCAATCAATTCTAACTTTAACACTTGGGGAATAAAACCCGCCCCAATGCCCTGAATTTTATGGGGACCCGGTTTACCTCCCGATAATATCGGGCTATTAGCTGGTTCGACAGCGATCGCCTGAAAACTTGGTTTCCGGGCCTTCAAAACTTCCGCCACCCCAGTAATCGTCCCCCCAGTCCCCACACCCGCCACAATCATATCCACCAATCCATCCGTATCCTCCCAAATTTCCTCCGCCGTAGTTTCCCGGTGAATTTGGGCATTAGCCGGATTGCGGAACTGTTGCAACATATAAGAGTATGGTGTTCTATCCACAATCTCCTGCGCCCGCCGAATCGCCCCACTCATCCCCGCAATTCCCGGAGTGAGTTCCAATTGGGCCCCATAAGCCCTTAACATCGCCCGCCGTTCCGCACTCATCGTTTCCGGCATTGTTAAAATTAATTGATACCCCTTGGCCGCCGCCGCCATTGCCAAAGCAATGCCCGTATTTCCCGATGTTGGTTCCACCAGAATCGTCTTCCCAGGGGCAATTAATCCTTCCTTCTCAGCCGCAGTAATCATACTTACCCCAATGCGGTCTTTCACCGATGACGAAGGGTTCATACTTTCCAATTTCACGAGAATTGTAGCCACACAACCTAATTCTTGAGGAATCCGGTTTAGCTTAACTAGAGGTGTCCGTCCCACCAACTCCGTAATATTTTCAACAATCCGCATGATAAATTTTTATGCCTTCAAATGTAGTACATGATATCCAACTGCTTCCGGGAATCCCGTTTTTCACAAAGATCCTGAAGCGAATAATTTTGTAACACTGAATTTGCCGCCTGACGTGCTTCTTGCCAAATTTCTGACACCACAGAATTATCTAAACTTGTGAGGTTAGTATTTTGTTCACCAGTCTGCACATCTAAACCTTCCAAACATTCTAAAATCTCAAAGATACTAATTTTCCGAGGTTCTCGCGCCAATAAATAGCCGCCTTTTGAACCCCGTTGACTTTTAACTATACCCCCCCGCCGCAAAGTTGCTAACAGTTGTTCCAAATAGCGATCAGGTATCTTTTGTTGCAGAGCGATTTGCCGAATTTGCATCGGTTCACCGTTTTCGTAATGAGTAGCCATCTCTAATAACGCCAAAATTGCGTATTCAGATTTACATGATAGTTCCACAAGTAATAATCCAAGATGAAAGTTGAAGCATGAAGTTGAGCAAAACCTTACAGTTAATCTCTTTTCCAGTATACTCCGGTTCTTAACTGGGGTTTTTCTCTCCACAAAAAAACCCCGCCATGAGGCAGGGTCAAATCACGTTGAAACTTATCAACAAACTTTTAACTATTTAGAAGCTAAAAGTTGTTCTGAGTGTACCAACAAAGGCATCATTACTGGTATTATTTTGTCCAGGAGATGTCATCCAAATAACTCCAGGAGTTACGGATACATTTTCAGAAACGCGATACTTATAGAAGCCTTCTACTTGGTATGGAGTCTCTCTACCAGTCGCACCTAGTGAGTAAGGTTGAGCGCCACCGAAGATACCCAAGACGTTACCTTTCTTACCAAAATCAGGTAAAGCTAAACCTGCACCATAGCTCCAAGCTTCTTTATCATCATTAGCTCCAAAGCCTGTAACATCATGATAGGAAACGAAACCACTCAAAGACAGTTTATCGCTAGGCTTGATAGCTGCGGAAATACCGTAGGAGTTACTGGAAGAGGCATTAGCTAAAGGAGCATTAGCTTGTTCAGTACCTACTAAAGCACCACCACCAAGTCCTGAATCAAACAATGTGCTACCTGCTTTTTGATAACCATGCACATAGGTTGCAGCCAAAGCAACGCGATTACCAACATTAAAGTTCAACTGACCTAAAGCCGCATAGTTACCGTCAAACAAGCCATTACTTGGGGCAGGATTAGCAGCATTTGAGACCGAGTTATTTGAAGCCAAGTAACCTAATGTGATTGAACTTGGTTTCAAGAAACTACTACCAGGTTTACCAAACGGGACATTTAAGGCAATACCAGAACCACCACCAATCCGGTAGATGGGGTTTTCAGAAGCAAAGGTACTTAAAGCCCCCTTACCACCATCTGTTTTATCAAAGAAGTAAGGATTGTTAACAGCCGCATAATCACTATGTTGCCCACCACTAGCTGAAAGATAAACTCTTGCAGGTCCTAAAGGAGCTTCATAAGTTAATTTGTCAATTTTAACGCTGTTAGCAGGACTAGTGCTACCGACTTCAAAGGTTTGCTTACCAACTCCACCAGCATTAATAGGATTACCAGTTTTATCTCGGAGACTAAAGCCTGTGGCATTACCAGCAGCCAAACGGGTTGTTAATATATCTCTACCCGTAAAGCTGGTTTCCAAGCCTAAACGGACTCTATCTTGGAATACTGCCCGGTTAGCTTTGCCTGTCTCGCTGCCAAAAGCATCAGTGACAGCAAAAATAGCTTCACCTTTTAATTTAGTGGTAGTTGAGAATTGATTGGCTTCTAATTCAGCAGTCCGTCCTTCTAAAGCATCTACCCGGCCACGTAAAGTTGCCAATTCCGCAGAAAACTCTTCTTGCAAACGCTGTAATGTTGCTAGATCCTGTTTTGTCACCATATCAGCCGTTGCTGTGGCAATCAATTCATTCACACGATCTAAACAAGCATTCAAACCAGCCGCAAATTCGTAACGGCTTAAAGCCCGATTACCACGAAATGTGCCATTGGGATAACCCGCAATACAGCCGTAGCGTTCAACCAAGGACTGCAAAGCTTGGAATGCCCAATCTGTAGGTTGCACATCAGAGAATTGGGAAACTGATGTTACCTGATTTATGGAAGTATTGTTCTCGTTGCTGTAGCGGTTAACCTGAGCTAAAACTTGAGCTTCTTTGGTTTCTGTCGCCAATACTGCTGGCTGTTGGGAAACTTCTGCTGTAGAGGAAGTTTCAATTGATGATGCTCCCTTGGTGGTACTTGGTGCGGCTATCGCTGTTGAAGATACTAACAACGCTGCTCCCAAAATTGCTGGGCTAACCACCAGGGATTTCCACAAAATATTAGACATTTTTCCTTTTCTCCTCACACCTTATATGGATAACATGAGTTCGCTATAGCTAACTGTTTACAAACGCGAAGTCTTGTTGAAACCTGTGCAATAGGTATGGCTGACACCAATTCCACAATCATAGCTTTCACAAGGCTAACAATTGATTAATTAATCGTTAAACTTCCATGCAATTAACTTATGCAAAAACTTTCTGACCATATCCTGCCATTATATTATAGTTTTTTCTAATAATCAACATAAGATTTTTTGATTAAGTAGATGTCAATTTTTCTAGTAGTATATTATCAGTTACACCAAGTAGATTTGACTTCTTTAAACTCATATCGAACTTTTCTTACACTGAAGATTAGCGAATAAGCTTCGGCATTGAAGAATTTAGATAGGTTTTGAAATATACTTTCAATCAAAACCTTTCCACATTAATTATCATTTGTTCGCAATGGGTGTTTTGTTTTCACTCCAAAAACCTGACAAATATAAATGATAGGCGATCGCTAACAAATGTTCCACAACAATAATTTACGTTGGTAATTGTTGTCAGCAAATATCTAAATATTGCCTTATGCTACTGGTTAAAAATTACTACTTAGTACCATAAAACAAAATCAAAAAATTAGATCAAACAAGCTTTTTCGGCTTTTTAAATAGTTAATTCACTGACTCGGTTGTGTACTGGTTTCAACCAAAAACCACCCTTAAAAACTATCCGCCCTGATTTAGATCAGATAATCTAAGTCAGGGCGGTCTAGCGGGTCTTCAAGTTGCAACCAGACTGCCGGAAGGAACTCCGATGTTAAGCCTAGTTAGTTGAGCTAACTTAGTATCTCAAGAGAACTAAAGCTAACTTTTAGAGAACAGCCCCGGCGCACAGCCGGCTAACTGCAACTTGATGACCCATGGGTATACTACTTTCTATCATGGGCATCACCTCCTTATTGCCTAAACGGTCTTAATTTCAAAAGGGGCAAAGCAAAATGCTTTGGTCTTGTAACCTGAGACTACTATAGCACAACTACAAAAATTTGCAATACCTGAATTTAAATTTCTCCTTATAAAAAAACCCCTACCAATAGGTAGGGGCTAATTCAAAGATGATAGGTTTTAGAGAGCGTTACCGCGTGGTAATACTTC